>DNQL01000139.1 GCA_003500765.1 Elusimicrobiota bacterium
GTGGCCGCCGCCGAAACGGCCGTAGGCGCGGGCGCCGCCGTGGTGGCCCGCCGCGGCCTCCTGGTGGAGAAGGTCGTGATACCGCAGCCGCGCAAAGAACTTTTGGACGAACTGATATAAGAACAGGGAGAGAACACATGAACCCGAACCGCAAACCTCTTATCGCCGGCAACTGGAAAATGCATATGACCGCTAAGGAAGCCGCGGATCTCGCCGCCGCCATAAACAAGGGACTCGACCCGGACCTGAAGCACGACGTGCTGCTGGCCCCGTCGTTCACCGGCCTGCACGCCGTCAGGGCTGCTCTCTCCGGCTCGAAGATCTTCCTCTCGTCGCAGGACGTGTGCTGGGAGGAGAAAGGCGCTTTCACCGGCGCCGTCGCCCCGTCGCAGCTGCTCGACGCCGGCTGCTCCCACGCCATCATCGGCCACAGCGAGCGCCGCAAGATATTCCTGGAGACCGACGAGGTGATAAACAAGAAGGTGAAGGCCGCCCTCAAGGCCGGCCTGCTGCCCGTGCTCTGCATCGGCGAGACGCTCGAAGAGCGCGAGTCACAGAAGACCTACCGCGTGCTCGAGACCCAGCTTACCGGCGCCTACGCGGGCATCCCCGCCGCCGACGCCGCCAAATGCGTCATCGCCTACGAGCCCGTCTGGGCCATCGGCACCGGCAAGACGGCCACGCCCGAGCAGGCGCAGGACGCCCACACTTTCGTGCGCAAGCAGATGGAGCGGCTCTACGGCAAGGATTTCGCGGCGGCCGTGCGCATACTCTACGGCGGCTCGGTGAAGGCCGACAATGTGGACGAGCTGATGTCGCAGCCGGATATAGACGGGGCGTTGGTCGGCGGCGAGAGCCTCAAGGCCGACAAGTTCCTGCGCGTCATCCACTTCCATCCCGTGCTGTCGAAGTAATATTTCAGGAGGGTTCCCTGAGGAGACAATAAGGACGCCGGGGACTCACCTAAGAAAAACCTTCCGAAGGCCCGAGCTTACGGAGTATGCGCCGGAGCTAGCCGGTGGAATCGCATCTCGAGGACGCGGAGGCGCATACGAGCGCGAGGGCCGAGGAGGGAGCGCGAGCACGGTGTGCGAGCGGCGTTTTTTCGTGGTGAGCCCCCGGCGGCCTTTAATGAATTTCGAGGTGTTTATGGACGAGAAACTGGTAAGGGAAATAGTGGAGGACCTCAAGCTCAGGCAGGAGCGCAGCTCCATGCCGGTGCCCGTCGGCATCTCCAACCGCCACTTCCACATAACCAAAGAGCATTTCAAGGCGCTCTTCGGCGCCGACGCCGAGCCGTGCCAGTTCCGCCAGCTGCGCCAGCCCGGTTTCTACGCCTGCGACGAGCTCATAACCGTCGAGGGTCCCAAGGGCGCGCTCAAGAACGTCCGCCTCATCGGCCCCTACCGCCCCTACACCCAGATAGAAGTCTCGCTGGCCGACGCCAGGACGCTGGGCATAGACCCGCCCATACGCGACTCGGGCAAACTGGATAATTCTCCCGGAGTGAAGATCATCGGACCCAAGGGCTCCGTGACCCTCGACCACGGCGTCATACTTTCAAAGCGCCATATCCATTTCCATCCGAAGGACGCCGAACGCATGAAGATAAAGGACGGCATGGAAGTGCGCGTGCGCTGCGGCCGCGGCGACCGCGCCGCCGTCTACGAAGGCGTACTCTGCCGCGTCTCGGAAAAATACGCGTTGGAGCTGCACCTCGACACCGAGGAAGCCAACGCCGCCGGCCTTCGCAACAATGACCCCGCCTATATAGTTTAGAATGACTCCGGAGTCCTACGACAAGACGCGCGCGGCGCACGACGAAGGCTGGGTCCACAAATGGCTGGGCCGCGCGCTGCTGGCCGTCATGGCGGCCGAGTGGGTGCTGCTGCTCTACGCCGGCCGCTGGCTGTCGGCGTTCCTGGTCACCATGATCATAGCGGCCCTGGTGGCCCCGGCCGTGTTCCGCAGGAAGCTCGACGTGGACATCCCCGTCGAGTTCCATATCGCGGCCGTCCTCTTCATGACGGCTTCCCTCTACCTCGGGGAAGTGCGCAGCTTCTACCAGAAATTCTGGTGGTGGGACATCCTGCTCCATACCTCCGCCGGCCTGCTGATGGGGGTCGCCGGCTTCCTGCTGGTCTACCTGCTCAACGAGCGCAGGGAAGCGGGCCTGCACATGAGGCCCGGCTTTGTCGCGCTGTTCGCCTTTTCTTTCGCGGTCACGATAGGCACGCTCTGGGAGATCTTCGAGTTCGCCATGGACCGTACGATGGGGCTCACTATGCAGAAGCCGATGCTGGGCGACCTTTCCGGCCTGACCGACACCATGTGGGACATGATAGTCAACGCCGCCGGGGCGTTCTTCGTCAGCCTGGTCGGCTGGCGATACATGATGCGCAAGGACATATTCTTCGTTCGCGACCTTATCCGGCGTTTTATCCGGCGCAACCCCGTTCTCTTCCGGGCGGGCGGCGGCCGGGGCGGGGTTTGAGGTAATGGGACCGATGCGAGAGAACCCCAGGATACTGCTGGTGCGGACCGACCGGATAGGAGACGTCACGCTGACCACCCCTGCCGCGGCCGCGCTGAAGGCCGCGCTGCCCGGGGCGCGCCTGCATTTCCTGGC
>DNQL01000195.1 GCA_003500765.1 Elusimicrobiota bacterium
GAAGCGGCTCGGCATGTGGACGAACCTTATAACCAACGGCACGCTGGTCACGCCGGACCTGGCCCGGCGGCTGAAAGAGGCCGGCCTCGATTCCGCGCAGGTCAGCCTGGAGGCCGGTACGGCGCCGCTGCACGACAGGATAACGGACCGGCCCGGCGCTTTCGACAAGTGCCTGGCCGGGGCGCGCGCCCTGCTGGCCGCCGGCGTGCGCACCCATACCAATACCACCGTCTCGGCCCTCAATAAGGACGCGCTGGCCCCGCTGCTCGACCGGGTGAAGGAACTGGGGACGGGGAAATTCTCGATGAACATGCTGATGCCGGTCGGCTCCGCCGACGGGAACATGCGGGAGACCTTCGTCTCCTATTCCGAAATAGGCGCGTCCGTGAAAGAGGCCGCGCGGTTGGCGGAGGAGAGAGGTCTGGAGTTCATGTGGTATTCGCCCACGCCGATGTGCGTTTTCAACCCGGTGCCGCTGGGCCTGGGCAACAAGGGCTGCGCCGCCTGCGACGGGCTGCTCAGCTCCGCGCCCAACGGCGACCTGCTGCCGTGCTCCAGTTACCCGGAACCGCTCGGGAATCTTCTGGAATACGAGGGAAGATTCCGTGAGCTGTGGGACGCGGAGCGGCCGGCCTGGTTCCGCCGCAAGGGTTTCGCTCACGGTCTCTGCGGCGGCTGCGCCGACCTGCCGCTGTGCAACGGCGGCTGCCCGCTGTACTGGGCTAAAGCCGGCCACGCCGAACTGGAGAAGGCCGCGCCAGCCTATATAGAAGGAGGCAGAGATGCCGCTGTTCCCGCCGCCTGAAAAACAAGGCGAGATAAAGTTCTTTTTCGCCAAAGGAATGCCTTACCGGCTCCGGATGGCGGTAATAGCCGCCGCCCTCCTGGGCGGCCTGGCGGTGCAGTTGTTCTTCTCCTTCTGGACCGGGCTGGTCCTGCTGGTGATCGCCTCGCTCCTGGGGATAGTCAGCGGCTACGACGCCGTGCCGAAACTGGCGCCCGGCGTCGAATGGGCCCGTGTCACGCCGGACGAGTACCGCAAAGTGCGGGCGAAAGAGGAGGCGCTCAAGAGCTGGGACCGCGACGCGTTCGACTTCAGCAATCCCACGGGCATGGTCGTGATAGTCCTCATGGGGATAATAGGCCTGGCCGTGTACTTCTTCCTGGCTGTTACGATGGCGCTGCCGGAACACTTCTGGGTCTACCCGGCGCTGGACGCCGCCGTGCTGCTGATGCCTCTCTGGCTGACCGGGGTCAGGGAATACCTTAAACGGGACCAGCTGATAATAAAGATAAAACATCTGGAGGAGATGCTGAGGCGGCTGGAGGAGCCCAGCGACGTACAGGTCTCCCCTATGCTCGGACTGCGGTCCACCTCCGACGGCAAGAAAGTCCCGGAGGACGCCAGGCTGATGGTTAAGCTGGTCGGCGCGCCGGAAGAGTTCATGGGGCTGCAGGTGCAGCTGTCGATAAATTCCGTGAAAGGGACCGACCATCCCTACCTTTACTGCGTGATAATAGCCAAAAAAGGCTCTCTTTTCTTCGATAATTACGCCGCGTTCAAGGCTCCCGAGGACCAGGGCGCCATGAGCGGGCTCTTCAAGCTGATAGGGCTGGCCGGCTACGGGCCGGTGTACGAGCCGGCTCCCGCCGACGACGTGGAGGTGCTGGTGATACGTCAGCGCGCCGACCGCAACGGCGGCTACAGCACCGATTTCAGGCAGGCCTGGAAGATAGTATCGGCCGCGCTGGAGATGGCGCGCGGTCTGTGCGCCGCGGCCGTCAAGCGCCGCGCCTCCGCGGCCTGATCACTCTCCCTGCTGCGGAAGGGCTGAAACGGAAAGCCAGTAGCCGGCGAACTTCCTCATCAGGCCGCTGAATCCCTCGAAGGTTTCCGGTTTGGTTATAAAGGAAGCGGCGCCGCATTCGTAGCTCTTGCGCACGTCGTCGTGGGAGGCGGAGGTGGTCAGCATTATCACCGGGATCTTTCTCAGTTCGGGGTCGGCCTTGAGCAGCCGGAGAAGGCCGAAGCCGTCCATGCCCGGCATGTTGATGTCCAGCAGGAGAAGATGGGGCTGTCCGCCTTTGCGTCCCTCGTGTTTGCCCGAGCGGCGCAGGTAATCCAGGGCTTCGGCGGCGCAGGACGCCGTCTCGAGCCTGTGGGGGAAAGGCAGGCGGGAGAAGACCTTCCTGGCCATCAGGAGATCGTCTTCGTTGTCGTCCACCAGCAGGATGTCGAGTCCGCCATGAGCCGCGTTCACAAGGCCCCCTCGGGATGGTACAAGACCCCGGCTTTACGACCGGGCCGCTCCCGTCGTATCGCCGCTCTCCTCACCCTGTAGATAGTCTAGCAGGTCCTGTCCGGATTACAAGGTGATTTTGTATACATGGCCGGCTTTATGCGCGCGTTTGCCACCAGAATGTTTTTTAATGTATAGTGAGGGCTCAATTCCTATTGTTTAGGTGCTGGCAAGATTGCCTAATTATAAGTTGGGGGCGGCTAATGAAAAAGAAAATGGGAATCCTGATTTTTAGTGTTATGATTGGAGTTCAGGGGTTTTCCTGGAGCTCCGAATCTGCCGCAATAACTAATGAGCAGCTCTTCCAGCTTACGCATGTGGACGAGGGGATTGGAAAAAAGATAAAGGATGGAGTCGTTCCCGAGGCGGGAGCGCCAATTGTTGTTCCAGACAATACAGCTATTTCGATTCACAAAGTGAGCGGAGATAGTCTTGAGAGATTGCGAAGAGAAATTAGGGGCTTTAAGGGGGTTTCCAAGGCTTTCGTTAGGGCTGTTAACGGGGAGCGCTCCTTAGTTTTTTACAATTCAAATTTTATTCTAGTCATATTTTCCGCAACAGAAGACGGCCAATATACAATCCTTGTGGAAAGCGATAGGCAGGTGCGAGAGGTGTTGAGTCGAGAATATGATTCGGCGGCGCCGGGAGAGCGAAGGGGGGAGGCAGTAAAAAGCACAATTACTCCCGGGCCCCGTCCTCCACAGCCATGGCCCGATTGGATGGGGGCCAATCCTGGCCCCCCTCCTGCTCCGCCCTCTCCGTCTGGTGGCGGGGGCGGTCCATGCGGGGTAATCGTTGCTTGTGATGATAGTGCTAACATACCCCGTTAACAGCCTGCTGGAAAATATATAGTTTTAAGTCAGGATTTGCACTTCGTTGTTGGCTAATATGCGAAAATTTAAGGCATCTAAACGAGCCCTGTTTGTGCCCGTATGTTTTGGGTGTTTATTCGGCTTGATGGTGTATGCAAGTGGTGAGAATTTTAGCTCTTCTGGCTGGGAGACCGGCCGAGATTTCCCGTTGCTGGGGGCGCCGGAAGCGAAGAAGGGCGGGACGCTGCGCTATTTCTGGCCGTCGTTCCCGCCGACCCTGCGCACGCTGGGCCCCAACTCCAACCTTTCCACCACCCGTGAGTTGCATGGCCTGATATACGAATCGCTCGTGGGGCTTCATCCTGAGACGCTGGACCATATCCCCGGACTGGCCGACTACTGGAAGGTCTCTCCCGATAAGCGCACCTTTTATTTCCATATAAACCCCAATGCCCGCTGGGCCGACGGCAGCCCGGTGACCGCGCACGACGTGGTGGCTACCTGGGAATTCCGCGTCCGCAAGGATATTAAGGACCCTTACTCCCTGATGATCTGGGACGGCAGCTTCGAGCGGCCGGTGGCCGTCAGTCCCTCCATAGTCTCCGTGCGCACCAAGAAGGTGCACTGGCGGCTGTTCATGTATTTCGCCGGCATGACCATTTATCCCGCCAAAGTCCTGGACGGCCTCACCGGGGACAAATACCTTGAGGACTACAATTGGAAGCTGCCCATGGGCTCGGGTCCCTATGAACTTAAGGAGGGGGACATCAAGACCCAGGAATGGGTGGCGCTCAGCCGGCGCAAGGATTACTGGGGGAAGGACGAGCGGCAGAACATAGGGCTCTACAATTTCGACAGGCTGGTCTGGCAGGTGGTGCTGGACGAGGAACTGGCTTTCGAGAAGTTCAAGAAGGGCGAGCTGGACTACTACGTCGTGAACAAGGCCCAGCGCTGGGCCGAGGAGACCGATTTCGATAAAGCCCGCGACGGCTGGATACAGAAGCGCAAGATATATACGAAGGCCCCGCAGGGCTTCGGCGGCTTCGTGTTCAATATGCGCAAGCCACCCTTCAACGACCGCAACGTGCGCAAGGCCTTTGCCTATCTTTTCAACCGCGAACGCCTCATAGACAAGCTTTTCTTTGGCGAGTATAGCTTCATAGACAGTTATTACCCCGGAAGCATATGGGAGAACCCCAAGAACCCGAAGATACGCTATAACCCGCGCATGGCCAAGATGCTGCTGGCCCGCGCCGGCTGGAAGGACCGCGATAAGGACGGCTGGCTGGTAAACGACAAGGGCGAGCGCTTCGAGATAACGCTGGAATACGGTACCCCGGGCTGGGACCGGATCCATAAGGTCATACAGGAGGACCTCAAGCGCGCCGGCATCAAGATGAACATCAAGCAGATCGACCCCGCCACGCTGATGAAGAAGGTCGGCGAGCGCAATTTCACGCTGCATTTCCAGAACTGGGGGGCCATGCTCTTCCCCAATCCGATAAGCTCCTGGAGCGCGGAACTCGCCGATTCCACCGACAATAACAACCTGCCCGGCTTCAAGAGCGCCGAGGTGGACGCGCTCTCCACCAAATACGACCTGACCGAGAACAGGGACGAGCAGCGGAGGATAATACACCGGATAGACGAACTGATCTTCCGCGCGCATCCTTACGCGCTGGCCTGGGGCTCCGATTATACCCGCGTGCTCTATTACAACAAGTTCGGCCATCCGAAAAGGTATTTTTCCAAGATAGGCGACTACAGGGATATAAAGACCATGTGGTGGCTGGACCCCGAGAAGGAAAAGGCCCTGGCCGACGCCGTGGCCGGGGGCGGGAAGCTGCCGGTAGGCGAGATGGAGAAGCGGCCCTGGGACTGACATTATGAGCGGAATGACTACTTACTTTATACGCCGGCTGCTGCTGATTCCGGTCACCTTCATCGCCATCACCTTCATGGTCTACACTGTCCTGCGCGTGGTGCCCGGAGGGCCCATAGAGCAGGCCCAGCTGCAGATAAAGATGGCTATGATGAGCGAGGGAGGCTCCACTGGCCTGGCGGTGCAGGAGACCGAGCTCCAGATCCCCGAATCGGCCATGGTGGAGCTCAAGAAGTATTATCACCTGGATAAGAGCATCCCCGAGGGCTACGCGCGCTGGTTCTGGGGCATACTTCGTCTGGACTTCGGCCGCTCGTATATCTATAACCAGCCCGTGTTGGAGGTAATAGTCTCCAAGTTCCACATCTCTCTCTATTTCGGTCTTATCGGCTATTTCGCCTCCTGGATCATCTGCGTGCCGCTGGGCGTTACCAAGGCGATAAAGCATAAGACCTCCTACGATACGGTCACTTCGGTCCTGGTCTTCATGGGCTATTCCATACCGGGCTTCGTCGCCGCTCTGCTGCTGTTGGTGGGCTTCGGCGGCGGCAGTTTCTTCGACCTGGTGCCGCTGGGCGGCTTCCGCTCTGCGAACTGGGCCGAGCTGCCTTTCTGGGGCAAGGTCTTCGACCAGCTCCACCACACCATCGTGCCCGTAATCGGCTACCTGATAGGCGGCTTCGCCACGATGACGATACTGATGAAGAATTCGCTGCTCGATAATCTCGGCGCCGACTATGTCCGCACCGCCTTCGCCAAGGGCCTGTCCGAGAAGCGCGTCATCTTCATCCACGCGATGCGTAACTCGCTGATCCCGCTGACGGTGGGCATAGGCCAGGCGCTGGGCCTGCTCTTTGCGGGCTCTTTCCTGATAGAGAAGACCTGCAATATCCCCGGCATGGGCCTGCTGGGCTACACCTCCATCATCCAGCGCGACTACCCGATAATACTGGGGACGCTCGTTTTCCTGGTGCTGATAAAGCTGACGGGCAATATAATCTCGGACGTGGTGTGGGCGCTGATAGATCCGAGGATAAGGTTCGGTAAATGACGGGACAGTTCATAGGCGCGTTGATCGTTCTGGCGGCGGGCTACCTGCTGACGCACAGGATAGTGCCGGCCGTCGTCCTGCGCGCCGGCCTGGCCCTCGGTTTCGACATGAAGCCGGCCCCCCACTGGCAGAAACGGTTCTCGCGCTTCCGGGGCATGAAGCGCGGTTACTACTCTTTCCTTATCATTACCACCCTGTTCGTCACCTCCTTCTTCCTGGAGTTCATAGTCAACAGCAAGCCGCTGATGATACGCTATGAGAGCCGGGTGTCCTTCCCGGCCTTCCGCGAATGGTCCGACAAACTGTTCTTCTTCGCCGACCTGCGCCGCATGGAGAGAAAGGGCGATTTCGGCCAGGTGGGCGACGACGAAGTGGATTACCGCCTCTTCGCCGCCGCGAAAAAGGACCCGTCCGTCTTCGACCGCCAGCTGGAGCTGCTGCGCGCCGAGCGGGCCGATTTCGAGGCGCAGGTCGCGGCGTACCGGCCCGCGCGGCTGTCCACTCCCGAGGAAAAGCAGGACTACGCGGACCTCAAGGCCATATTGCCGGCCATCGACGCCGACATGGAGCTGATCGAGCGGGCCCGGGGTATTTTCGCCGCTGGCCGCGCCTCAATAATAATGCCGCTCTATCCCTACGCCCCCCGCGAGCATTTGCTGGACATTCCCGGCACTCCCCCGCACCGGCCCAACAGGGCCAATCTCCTTGGCACCGACGATTCCGGCGCCGACGTCCTCGCGCAGCTGGCCTACGGCTTCCGTATTTCGCTCTCCTTCGCGCTGATAGTCTCGGTCACCGGCTACATCATCGGCGTGATCATCGGCGGCGTCATGGGTTATTTCGGCGGCTGGACCGACATCCTGATACAGCGCGTGATCGAGATCTGGGCGGCCATCCCCTTCCTGTTCACCATCATGATAATCGCTTCGATAGTCCAGCCGACCTTCCTGCTGCTGGTCGGGCTGCTGGTGGTGCTGCACGGCTGGATAGGCATGAGCTATTATATGCGCGGCGAGTTCTACCGCGAGAAGGCGCGCGACTACGTGCACGCGGCCGAGGCGATGGGTGCCACGGACTGGTCGGTCATGATGAAGCATATCCTGCCCAACTCCCTGGTGCCGATAGTCACGTTCGCCCCTTTCGCCATAGTGGCCTATATCGGCCAGCTGGTCTCGCTGGACTTCCTCGGCTTCGGCCTGCCCGTCGGCACTCCCAGCTGGGGCTCGCTCATCAACCAGGGCATGCAGTACATAAAGCTCTATCCCAATCTCATCCTCACGCCCTCCATCGCGCTGGCCGTCACGCTGTTCCTGGTGGTGCAGATAGGCGAGGCTGTGCGCGAGGCTTTCGACCCCAAGGTCTTCTCGAGGCTCAGATAATATGACCGCCCCCGCTAAAAAACTGCTCGAAGTGAAGGGTCTGGAGACCGTCTTTCACATAGAGGGCAAGACGGCCAAGGCCGTCAACGGCGTCGATTTTCATATCAACGAGAACGAGGTACTGGGCCTGGTGGGCGAGTCGGGTTGCGGGAAATCCGTGACCGCGCTGAGCATACTGCGGCTGATACCCGACCCGCCCGGCCGCATCACCGGCGGCGAGATCCTCTTCAGGGGGCAGGACCTGCTCAAGCTCACCTACCCGGAAATGCGCAAGGTCCGCGGCAAGGACATCTCGATGATCTTCCAGGAGCCGATGACCTCGCTCAACCCGGTCTTCTCTATAGGCTGGCAGCTCAAGGAGGCCATCCGCTTCCACCAGGAAAGCCTGACCGAAAAACAGGTCGAGGCCCGTGCGGTGGAGATGCTGGGGCTGGTGGGCATCCCTTCGCCCAAGGCCAGGCTCAAGGATTACCCGCACCAGTTCTCGGGCGGCATGCGCCAGCGCGTGATGATAGCGATGGCGCTCTCCTCCGACCCGGCGCTGCTCATCGCCGACGAGCCTACCACCGCGCTGGACGTCACCATACAGGCGCAGATCCTCGACCTCATGCTGGAGGTCAAGAAGAAGACGCGGGACGCCGCCATCCTGCTCATCACCCACGACCTGGCCGTAGTCGCCGAGACCTGCCACCGGGTCGCCGTCATGTACGGCGGCCGCATACAGGAAGTCTCGGACGTGAAGCCGCTTTTCGACGAGCCGCTGCACCCCTACACGCGCGGCCTGCTCAAGTCGCTGCCCGGCTTCGGTCACAAGAAGGGAGAGCGGCTGCCGATCATAGAGGGGATGGTGCCCGATATACTCAGTTTCCCCAAAGGCTGCAAGTTCAACAACCGCTGCCCCGAGGTCATGGACGTCTGCCGCGAGACCGAGCCGGACCTGATCGAGGTCGCGCCGGGCAGGCTGGTGCGCTGCCATCTCTGCAAAGCGGGCAAGGGGTGCAAGTCATGAAGAAGACCGACGCCTCCTCCAATATACTCGAGGTCTCCGACCTCAAGGTCCATTATCCTCTGCACGGCGGGCTTTTGATGCGCAAGGTGGGAGAGGTCAAAGCCGTGGACGGCGTTTCCTTCGCGATGAAGGCGGGCGAGACGCTGGGCATGGTGGGCGAGAGCGGCTGCGGCAAGACCACCATAGGCAAGGCGCTCATCAACCTGGCGCCGGTCACCGCCGGTAAGATAATGTTCCCGGGCGCCGGCTGCGAGATGACCAATATCGCGGGCTTGAGCCGCTCAGAAATGCGCCCCTACCGCTCGCGCATGCAGATGGTCTTCCAGGACCCGTACTCCTCGCTGAACCCGCGCATGTCCGTGGAGGCCATAGTCGAGGAGCCGCTGCAGATACATAAGCCGGAGATGACGCGCAAGGAGAAGAAGGAGAAGGTGGCCTGGCTGCTGGAGAAGGTCGGCCTGCGCGCGGCCTACGCCTCGCGCTACCCGCACGAGTTCTCCGGCGGACAGCGGCAGCGCATCGGCCTGGCCCGCGCGCTGGCGACCAATCCCGCTTTCATCATAGCCGACGAGCCCGTCTCCGCGCTGGACGTCTCGATACAGGCGCAGATCATCAACCTGCTGCAGGACCTGCAGGAAGAGTTCAGTCTGACCTATCTCTTTATCGCCCACGACCTCTCGGTGGTGGAGCATATCAGCGACCGCATAGCGGTGATGTACCTGGGCAATATGGTGGAACTGGGGCCGGCGGAAGAAGTGAACAGGAAGCCGGTGCATCCCTACACCAAGGCCCTGATGTCGGCCGCGCCGCAGCCTAACCCGCATAAGACGCGCGCCGAGCGCGTCATCCTCAAGGGCGACGTGCCCAGCCCGCTCAACAAGCCTTCGGGCTGCGGCTTCCGCACGCGCTGCCCCATAGCCAAGCCCGAGTGCGCGGTCACCGTGCCCGAGCTGGCCGAGAAGTCCCCCGGCCACTTCGCCGCCTGCCCCTACGTGTAAGCAGTCAAAATAGGAACAATTATGCCGGGGTATGTCGGCGTGCCAGCACGCAAGACACGGACTCGCGCGCATAGCGCGTCGGTCCTCGGCTCTCGCTCCTCGCGCTTGCGATGCTCGGAGCTCCGAGGCGGTCTTGCTTAGCTGGCACGCCGCCTCCCCCGGCTGTCTCCTTAGACGACACTTGAGAGGAAAGGTTCCCTCGCCGGGCCTTCCGAAGCCACATCGGAGGCTTTCCCCAAGCGGAGCGAGGGAACCGGCACTGCCGGACGGGCATGAATGTCTGAGGCCCGAGGCGCTATGCGCCCGGGCCGAGTTCGTGCCCGGCCGAGCGCAGCGCAGGGTGCGTTTTAGAAAGCCGAACCCGTGGCGGAGTGAAGGCCCGGCGAGGGAGCCTAAGCGTTTTTCGTGGTGAGCCCCCGCCAGCACCCGGAATAATTGCTCCTGTTTGTAAGTCGTAAGCCGGGGACGGGGGGCTTTCGCAGGTGATATAATATAGGGGGGGGAAGGAGAGCCGCTATGTGGCAATATACCGATAAGGTCTACGAATATTTCAAGAACCCTAAGAACGTGGGGGAGATAGAGAACCCCGACGCCGTGGGAGAGATAGGCAGCATAGTCTGCGGCGACGCGCTCAAGCTCACGCTGCGCGTCGAGAAAGGCACCGAGAAGATCCTCGACGCCAAATTCAAGACCTTCGGCTGCGCCAGCGCCATCGCCTCCTCCTCGGCGCTCACCGACATGATCAAGGGCAAGACGCTCGACGAAGCCTCCAGGATAACCAACCAGGACATAGCGGAATTTCTCGGCGGCCTGCCCAGCGAGAAGATGCACTGCTCGGTCATGGGCATGGAGGCGCTCGAGGCGGCGATAAACAACTACCGCGGCGGCAAGGCCGGGAAGGTCATCATCGGCGAGAACGAGCGCGTCGTCTGCAAATGCTTCAACGTCACCGAGTCCGCCATACTCAAGGCCATCAAGGTCAATAAGCTCAAGACCGTGGAGGAAGTTACCAACTTCACCAAGGCCGGCGGCGGCTGCCGCCAGTGCCTGGGAGAGATAGACAAGATCATAAAGGACCACTGGGAGCAGGAGGAGCACCGCGACTTCTCCAAAATGACGATGGTGGAGAAGATAAAGCACATCGAGAAGGTGCTGGCCGAGGACGTCAACCCCAAGCTCAAGCGCGACGGCGGCTGGATAGAGCTGCTCGACCTCGACGGCATGAAGGTGAAGCTGCGCTTCCTGGGCATGTGCCACGGCTGCCCGTCCTCCGGCGCCACGCTCAAGAACGTAGTGGAGAAGGAACTCAAAGAGAAGGTCGACCCCGGCCTGATCATCGAGGCGGAGTGAATGGATAAGGTCTATTACCTGGACAATAACGCCACCACCCGGACAGCGCCCGAGGTGGAGGAGGCCATGCGGCCTTTCTTCGGCGAGCTCTACGGCAACCCGTCGAGCATGCACTTCTTCGGCGGCACCAACCAGAAGTACCTGGACCGCGCCCGTGAGAGCGTGGCTAAGCTGCTGGGCGCCGGGCCGGAGGAGATCCTTTTCACCTCCTGCGGCACCGAAAGCGACTCGACCGCCATCTGGTCGGCGCTGCGCGCCTTCCCGGAAAAGAAGCACGTTATCACCACGAAGGTTGAGCACCCGGCCGTGCTTAATCTCTGCAAATACCTGGAGACCCAGGGCTACCGGGTCACCTACCTGGGAGTAGACGCCGAGGGACGGCTGAACCTGGACGAGCTCAAGGCCGCCCTCTCGCCGGATACCGCCATAGTCAGCATCATGTGGGCCAATAACGAGACCGGAGTCATATTCCCGGTAGAGGACGCGGCCCGGATAACGCACAGCCGCGGCGCGCTGTTCCATACCGACGCCGTACAGGCCGTCGGCAAGCTGCCGATGAACCTGGCCGAGTCCAAGATAGATATGCTTTCGCTCTCGGGCCACAAGCTGCACGCGCCCAAGGGCATCGGGGCGCTCTACATAAAGAAGGGAACCCGGTTCTCTCCTTTCCTGATGGGAGGCCACCAGGAGCGGGGCCGCCGCGCCGGGACCGAGAACGTGCCCTATATCGTGGCCATGGGCCGCGCGGCCGACCTGGCGCTGGAGAAGATGGGCGAGGAGAACGGCAGAGTGAAGGCGCTGCGCGACCGGCTGGAGCAGGGGCTGGTCAAAGCCGTGAAGAACACCCGCGTCAACGGCGGGGGAGCGGAGCGCCTGCCCAACACCTCTCATATCGGTTTCGAATACGTCGAGGGCGAGTCCATCCTTATAATGCTGAGCGAGAAGGGCATCTGCGCTTCCTCCGGCTCGGCCTGCACCTCGGGCTCGCTGGAGCCGTCGCATGTAATGATGTCGATGGGCGTGCCGCAGACCTACGCGCACGGCACCATCCGGTTCTCGCTGAGCGTCTACAGCACGGACGAGGACGTGGACGCCGTGCTGCGCGAGGTGCCGCCGGTTATAGAACGCCTGCGCGAGATCTCGCCTTTCGCGGACGGCAAGCCGCTGTTCGGCATGGACGCCTGCGAGCCGCACAAGCACTCCCACTAGGCGCCCAAAATTGGTAGAATAGGTTTTCGATTTTGCCCCTGTAGCTCAGTTGGTTAGAGCAATCCGCTCATAACGGATGGGTCGCAGGTTCAAGTCCTGCCGGGGGCAGTCAGATTAAAAACCGTCCGTTTCACACGGACGGTTTTTTATTGCCCCCGGAGCAGGCCGCGGTGCGGCCTGCGGCAGGACTTGAAAGCCGGAGCCGCGAGCCAGCAG
>DNQL01000192.1 GCA_003500765.1 Elusimicrobiota bacterium
CGCGCTGACCCTGGAGGTCTGCCTGGGCAAGGCCTATCCTTATCTCGCGGTCAGCCTGCGCGGCAGCAACCCCTCGCCTTCCTACATGACGGAACTGGCCGCGCGGCTGGGCCGCGCGCGGAACGGCCTGGCCGCCGCGCCCGAGGCCATGAAAGAGGAGGCGGAACTGGCCAAGTCCCTGCTGCGCGGGACCGTGAACCCGGAGAAGGCGACGCTGGAGCGCGGCGTGATGCCTTTCTACAGGCGCTACGCGATGCGGAGACTGCATAACGAAGACTATTTTAAGCTCGTCTATTCGCGGTTCGACGCCGTCGCCGACGCGCGCGCGGCCGCGCTTATGAGGGCTTTCGAGACGAACGATCCCGCCTCGGCCGAAAATTTCCTGAAGGAGCAGCTGGCGGAGCTGGCGGCGAAGGACCGTAATAAGGGCTCGCTCGGTTTCGTGGACGGCTACAAGCTGACCGTGGGCGACGCGCACGGGGTGCGTTCCGCGATGGCGGACTCCGCGGTCCACGCCTTCGCCGCCTCCGGCGTCACGGAGTACTGGAAACTGATACCGGGTTACCACGCCGCGGCCTCCATGCTGGACGTACTGCGCTCGGCGCTGGCGGTCAAGGAGTTCCAGCGCCGGCGTGGCAGGCTGCCGGACGGCCTGGCGCGGCTGGTCCCCGCCTTTCTGCCGGAAGTCCCGGCGGACCCTTTCAATAAATTCGCCCCGCTATCCTATTCGCCCCGCGGCCGCAGCTTCACCATCCACGGCTTCGGGCCCGACGGCGACGACGACGGCGCCGCCAAAGTTTTAGACCACGCCGCCTTCAAGGCGAAAGAGCCGCGGACGGACGGCGACATTATCTACACCGACTGACCGCCTCCCCCGCGGGCCCGCCTGGCCCGGGAAAGGCCGGTCCGCCGGGAATAAAGGACGGAGGTATCATGGGAACAAGAGCGCGCGAGATAGTGGGGCTTGACGTAGAGGAGCTGCTGAAAAAACTCAACAGCGCTTTCGCCAGCGAATGGCTGGCCTATTACCAGTACTGGCTGGGGGCCAAGGTGATAAAAGGGCCCATGAAGGACGCCGTGGCCTCGGAGCTCAACCTCCACGCCACCGAGGAGCTCAACCACGCCGTCATGCTGGCCGGCCGCATCATACAGCTGGGCGGCACGCCGGTGCTGACCCCCGAGGGCTGGGCCAAAGAATCGCCGTGCAAATACGACGCGCCCGCCGACCCTTATGTCGCCGTCCTGCTGGACCAGAACATCTCCGGCGAGCAGTGCGCGATAAGCGCGTACAAGGCGCTGATGGATATGACCAAGGATAAGGACATGGTCACCTACAATATGGCGCTGACCATACTGGAGCAGGAGATAGAGCACGAAGAGGACCTGCAGAGCCTGCGCGAGGACCTGGACCTGATGGTCAGCCGCGGCAGCAAGTAGGGCCGGCCGCTAAGAGGGTGGGGAGCCGTCCGGTTCAGCGTGAAAGCCGGTTGTAGAGCGCTTCCGCCCTGGCGGCGGCCGCGGGGCCGGGCGTGAATTTACCGCCGGCGCCGTACTTTATTACGCAGGGGCGGCCCAGTTTATCGGTCACGGCATTGTATACCATGAGTTCCACCGCGTCCTCGGCCCAGTTCTGGGCGCCGTATAACGAAGTGAAAGGCGACTTTTCCAGCCAGGCGTAGATGGCGGGCGCCTCGGAACCGTCGAGCAGCGGCCCGCCGCCTATCCCGTAAAAACTTATTCTCCCGCGCAGCGGGGAATCGTGTTCCTTTAAGGGCGTTTCATAGGCCGCCCAGACGTCCCACCGCCGCTTTTTCTCAGGCGGGAAGCCCCGCAGCAGTTCCTCCCACTCCCTTTCGACATAAGGCGTTATCCCCTGCACATAATCGTAAGCGTGGGTCATCTCGTGGAAAAAAGTGTAGAAGACGCCCGGAGGCTCGTTCACGCCGCCGCAGTCCACTGAAACGCCGCCTCCCCTGAAGGCCGAGGCCTCGCGCCCGGTAAAGGTTTCCGAGAGGGTGGAGGAGAAGCCCGAGGTGTTGAGCACCACCCAGGCGTACCTGGAACCGTCATGTCCCAGCACCATGTTGCTCAGGCCGTTGCCCAGGAAACCGTCCACCAGGTAGACGCCGATCAGTCTCTCCCGCAGTACCGCGCGCATCGGCCCGGGCATCAGGGCGAACCACCCGCCTATCATGCGGCGCTGCGCCGGGGTGGGGGTATAGCCCTTGTAGCCCGGCCGCTGGTCCAGGGTGCGCAGCCAGTTCAGGAGGAAGACAGGAGGGGGGCCTATGCGGTTTTCCAGCGGCGAGGCGGGGTCGAAGCCGTAATTTTCGGCGCGCAGCACGGGCTGCGCGAGCAGCTCGGCGCGCTTTTCCGGGCTCATAGGTTCGGGATAGACCGCGCGCATATACATGAAGCGGACGAGCCCCGCCATGAGCAGGGCGGCCGAGACGGCGGCGGCTATCTTAAGGATCTTCTTCATCTCTCCCGACATTATAAATCATCGGGCCCCGCCCCCGACAGCGGAAGCGGGCCCTTCGCGGAAGGCTGCGGTCAGGGAGCGGTGGGATTGTCCTCGTCGCCGTTGACGTGGGTGAGGGCTGTCATGTCGCCCTCCGCGGCGTGGATGCGGTTGATGATGGTCTGCCAGGAGGGACGGTTGCCCATGGTCACGCTGGTCAGGAAGGCCGCGTCGGCTTTGGCGCCTACGTCGAAGGCCGCGCCTATGCCGGTGGTGATGATGTCGAGGTTTTTAGTGCCCTTCGGGTCGCCGGAGCCTTTCTTCAGGCGGAAGTAATTGCCGTTATAGTAGGCGTAGGTGGAGCAGCCCTGGAAGACGAAGATCTGGTACTTGTCCCTGGGGAGCGAGAGGGCCATGCCCGAATCGGCGGCCAGCCGTTCGGGGTCCAGGTAGCCGCCCAGGCCGGAATGGCCGTCGTAGAGGAAGATGTCGGAGGTGCGCATGGCCTCCACCGCGGCGGCGGCGAAATCGGGGCTGTCGGGGTCCATCAGCCGCATGTCGACGACGGTGCGGGCGGAGCCGCGGCGGAAGTAGAGCGACTTGCGGCTGGTCTCGTCGGCCGAGACCTCGAAGCCGGCTGACTTGAGGAGGGCGAAGGCGTCGCGGAAAGTGCGGCGGCCCAGGTCGCCGCTGTGGAAACTCTCGTCTATGCCGACCAGGTAGGTCACTTTCAGCTCGCTCCCGTTGCCGTTGTCGCCGTAGAGGCGGCCGTATTCGGGGTAGGTGCCGCGCGTCATCGGCAGCGGCTCCAGGTCGGTCTCGATAAGGATAAGTTCGTCCTCGGTTATGGGGCAGCCCTCCTGGTAGGGGTTCCAGAAGTACCAGAAGTCGCCCTCGCTATTGTAATGCTCGTCGGTACAGAGGTTCTTGCGGGCGCCGGGATGGGGAAAGCCGCTGGAGTAGATGGTGGACGGGTCCACCGGCAGGGCGAAGCGTATCTTCCGCGTCCCGCCCCCGGGGAAGAGTTTTGAAGAGAAGACCGCTGTATCGTCGTAGGAATAGCTGATCCAGGCGTAGGGCTCGTTGGGCACCTTCTGCGCCTCCAGCAGGCGCAGCTTGAAGTCGCCCGACGGGATGCCGGGATTGTCCTCGAAGCCGGGATGCATGGTGAAGGCGCCGTACATGTGCTGCAGCTGCAGGCGCACCAGTTCCTCTATCTTCTCGCGCTGACCGTAGTCCTCCAGTATGCGCGAGACGGCGCCGGTGTAGCTTTTCGGGACCCTGTAGAGCATGTATGTGCCGAAGCGCAGGCGGGCCTGGCGGGAATCGGCGCCGTACCACCTGTCGCCGGACTTGGGCAGGTCCGCGCCCGGCACGGCCGCGG
>DNQL01000273.1 GCA_003500765.1 Elusimicrobiota bacterium
GCGCCGCGGCCCCCAGCGGCATGGGCGCCCTCGCCGCGCTGTACCGCTCCGCCCGCGTGAACACCCCGTACATAGGCGCCGCGGAACTGCGCCTCTCCTCGGAGATGAAGAACATAACCGGCGGCATACGGAACCTCAACGGCCGCATCGCCCTGCAGACGGGGGAAGGCACCTTCTACCAGGTGCAGCGGAACGCCGAGCAGGATAAGGTCTATTACATCATCTCGATGCCGATACTCATCATCTACAAGATGAACCGGGTAGGGGCGCTGCGCCTGGGCACCAAGCTGAAGGACATAAACTTCCGGAGCACCGGCGGCGAATACTCCTTCGACTCCGGCAGGCTCCTGATAGAGAACTTCTATATAGACGGGCGGGAGTTCTCCGCCTACGTAGCCGGGCAGATGGACCTGGTCAACGAAACAATGGACCTGAAAATTTATACAATATCCGATAAGTACCATTCGATGGGCGGCATGCCGGAAACGATGACCGACGCCAGCGGCCGGCCCGCCCTCGCTTTCACCGTTACGGGAAACGCCAACGACCCCAAGATACGGGCTATAAACCCGAGGGAAAGCGGCAGGATAATAGACGCGGCCATAGCGCGGGGAGCCGGGCTGGACCCGGAGAAATTCAGAAAACTGAAGCCCTAGCGGGCCGGTCGGGAGAGACAAAATGTCAAAACTGGGAAAACTCGACGTAGTGGGACTGCTTCAGGAGCACGGGGCCATACTCAACGGCCATTTCCAGCTGCCCTCCGGTTTTCACACGCAGACCTACATACAGCCCTCGCTGGCCCTGCAGTATCCCCACCTGGCCCAGAAGATAGCCAAAGAGATGGCATCCAAGTTCCCCCAGGAGATAAACATCGTCCTCTCCCACTCCCTGGGCTCCGTGGTCATAGGGCAGGAAGTGGCGCGTCAGAAGAAAGCCCGCTCCATCTTCACCGAGCGGGTCAACGGCGTCATGATGCTCAAACGCGACTTCAAGATAACCGAAGGGGAGCGCGTGCTGGTGGTGGACGACGTTCTTAACACCGGCAGGCTGACCGGCGAAGCCGTTACCCTGGCCCGCGGCTACGGGGCCAAGGTGATCGGCGTGGTCGCGATAGTGGACCGCTCCACCAGCGACCTGCCGCTCAACGTACCCGTGCGGGCGCTGATCTCCTACCCGCTGCAGCTCTTCCCGCCGGACAACTGCCCGCTCTGCCGGCAGAAGCTGCCCTTGACGGTGCCCGGCTCCACGGTTCACCACGCGCACGGCCAGGAATAAGGGGTAGATGAAGACAAAGCACATCGCCCTCATCTCCGACTTCGGTATCAACGACCCCTTCGTGGGGGCCATCAAGGGAGTCATACTTTCTTCGGCCCCGGGGACGCAGATCATCGACATCACCCACCAGATCCCTCCGCAGGACATACAGACCGCCTCGTTCTACCTCATGTCCTCGATGGGCTATATGCCCAAGGGCACGCTTTTCCTGGTGGTGGTGGACCCGCACGTGGGCACCGGCCGCGGCATAATCTGGGCGCGGACGGCCAACTACCAGTTCATCTGCCCGGATAACGGCATCATCAGCTGGGTCGAGGAGAAAGAGCCCATAACGGACTCCAGGTTCATAAGCAACTCGAGCCTGTTCCTCCCCAAGATCAGCTCCACTTTCCACGGGCGGGACATAATGGCGCCCGTGGCGGCGGCCGTGGCGAAAGGCCTGCCGGAGAAGAAACTGGGACCGGTCTTCAAAGGCTACCGCCGCTTCCCCCTTCCCGCGCCCGAGCGCGCGGGGGCCAGGGTCAACGGCCAGGTCATAGCGGTGGACAATTTCGGCAACGTGATAACCAATATCAGGCAGCAGCAGATAAACGCGAAATCCATCTTCACCGTGTCCGGGCGCGTACTAAAGAGCCTCAAGCTCACCTACGCCTCCGTCCCGGAGGGAGAGCCGCTGGCGCTCATCGGCTCTTTCGGTTACCTGGAATTCTCGGTGCGCAACGGAAGCTTCGCACGGGCTTTCAACGTCAAGATCGGCGACAAGGTGGAGGCCATAGTATCAATCGATGAACAAATCTGAACTGGAATTAAGAACGGTAAAACTCAAGAAGGGCCACGACGAGCGGCTGCAGGCGGGACACCCCTGGATATTCTCCAACGAGCTCGTAGAGGTGGACGCCGCCGCCGAACCCGGCTGCCTGGTGAAGGTGCTCCTGCCCGACGGCAAGACGGCCGGCACCGGTTTCTTCAACCCGAAGAGCCTCATAGCGGTGCGTATGCTCAAGACCGGTCCCGCGCCGCTGGAGGCCGACTTTACGGAGCGGACGATAGAGCGCGCGCTGGAGCACAGGCGCGACCTGGGACTCTCGGGGAGCTTCCGCGTCTTCTTCGGCGAATCCGACGGCATAGGCGGCCTCGTCCTGGACAAGTACGGCGACACGGTCGTGGCCGAGATACTGTCGGCCGGGGCGGAGCGCCTTAAGCCGGAGATAATCAAAGCGGTAAAAAAGCTGCTCGACCCCGCCTGCCTCTACTTCAAGAACACCCACGTCATCAGGGAACTGGAAGGCCTGCCGCGCTACGCGGAAGCCGCCTTCGGCGAGCTGCCGGACGAAGCCGAGATAGAGGAGAACGGGCTCAGGTTCCTCGTCTCGCTCAAGGACGGACAGAAGACCGGCTGGTTCTTCGACCAGCGGGAGAACAGGGCGTTCCTCGCCCCTTATTTCCAGGACCGCAAGGTGCTCGACCTCTACACATATACCGGCGCCTTCGCCCTCAACGCCGCCCGGGCCGGTGCCCGGATGGCCTGGGGCGTGGACTCCTCCCAGGCGGCCATAGACACCGCCGAGAAGAACGCGGCCCTCAACGGGATGGCCGAGAAGGTCTTTTTCAGGAAAGAGAACGCTGAGCGCCTGATAGCGGCGATGGGCTCGGGCGACCTGCCCGAAAAGCCGGACTTCGTACTGCTGGACCCGCCGAACCTGGTGCGCAACCGCAAGAACCTGCCGCAGGCCCGCAAGCTCTACGTCAAGCTCAACGCCTCGGCCATAGCCGCCCTGCCCAAGGACGGCCTGCTGGCCACCTCGACCTGCTCCCACCACATAAACAGGGAGACCTTCGTCGGCATCATAAGGGAGGCCTGCGGCAGGAGCCGCCGCCGCGTCGTGCTGCTGGAACTGCGCGGCCAGGCCAAGGACCACCCGGTGCTGCCCGTCATGCCGGAGACCGAGTACCTGCATTTCGCCCTGCTGAAAGTATTCTGAGGACAGGGACAAAAAAAAGGGGCCCCGGGCAGATCCCGGGGCCCCTTCTTTTTTTGCCGCCCTGAAGCTAGATAACGCTCCTGACCACGTTCAGTATCTCTTCGCGGCTCGAGGGCTTGGTAATATAGGTCTTGGCGCCGTAGTCTATGGCCTGCTGTATCTCGCGCACGCTGCCCTCGACGGTGAGCATCACCACCGGGATCGACTTTATGACCTTGTCGGTCTTGATGGCGTGGCAGGCGGTAAGGCCGTCCATGCGCGGCATATGGATGTCCAGCATGATGAGGGACGGAAGCTCTTTTTTCGCCAGCTCCAGGGCTTCTTCGCCGTTGCCGGCCTTTATGACCTTGTAGCCCTCGGCTTCCAGAAGGGCGGCCAGGCTCTCCTGCATCTCCGTATCGTCGTCGGCCAGCAGTATCTTCTTGGTCATCGGCATAAAAGCTCCGCTGCGGGGGCAATAAAACTTGCCGCGGGCTGGGATCGAACCAGCGACACCCGGTTTTTCAGACCGGTGCTCTACCACTGAGCTACCGCGGCGGACTGACGGACATATTAAATCAATTTTTAGGTCCGGACACAATACGGCCCGACGGGCGGAACCGGCCGATTATGGTAGAATATAGCGATGGAACAGAGGGTTTGCGGGGATATAGAAAAGCTCATACTGCAGGCGGTCGAGCAGACCTCAGAGGCGATACTCATAACCGACGCCGACGGCAGCATCATCTACGCCAACAGGGCCTTCGAAGAGACCAGCGGCTATGACTCCGATTTCCTGATCGGGAAAAACCCCAGCGTCATGAAGAACGACGGCTCGCACTCCGCGGCCTTCTACAAAGAGCTCTGGGGCACGATAAAGGCCGGCCGAAAGTGGCACGGCCGCATGTTCAACCGCCACAAGAGCGGCGCCGTTTACACGATGGACACCGACATCACCCCGGTGAAGGACAAGGACGGCGCGGTCACCCATTTCATCTCCGTGAGGCGGGACATCACCCGCGAGCTGCAGCTGGAGAAGCAGCTGGTGGAAAGCCAGAAGCTCGAATCCCTGGGCCTGCTCGCCGGCCAGATCGCCCACGACTTCAACAATATGCTCACCATCATCCTCGGCTCCGTCGAGCTCGTGCTCGAGGACACCAAGGAAGGCACGATCGCGCACAAGCTACTTAGCGAGACGCTCAAGACCGCCCGCCATACCGCCGAGCTGACCAAGCAGCTCCTGGTCTTCGCGCGCCGTCAGGAGACCAAGCCGAAAAAATCCTGCGCCAACGACCTCATAAAAGAAGCCGAGCTCATACTCAAGAGGCTGATGCCCAAGAATATCGACTTCCTGATGGACCTCGAGACGGGCCTCTGGGACTCCAACCTGGAGGGCACGCAGTTCCAGCAGGTACTGATGAACCTCGCCATAAACGCCCAGGACGCCATGCCCGGGGGCGGAGCCATGAAGCTCTCGACCCGCAACGTATCCGCCGGGGAAGATTCCCCCTGGCCGATACCCTCCGGGGAATACGTGCTGATACAGCTGCAGGACACCGGCACCGGCATACCGCAGGAGATACTCGACAAGGTCTTCGACCCGTTCTTCACCACCAAGCCCAAAGGCAAGGGGACCGGCCTGGGGCTGTCCATAGTCTACGGCATCGTTAAGCAGCACCAGGGCGAAGTCCTCGTGGACAGCGTCCCCGGCAAGGGCACCACCTTCCGGCTCTTCTTCCCCCGCGTAAAATAACCCCCCTCCAAAAAAAGCTTGACAGCCGCGCGATATACTGGTATACTAATACCAGATTACCACATAAGGATGGAAGAATGCAGACCATACTCAAGATCTCGGAAGCCGCGGCCATCGCCCTCCACGCGGCCGACTATATGGCGGGACGCGGGGAACTCTGCCAGGCGCAGGACATAGCGCGCGCGCTGGACGTCTCGTACAACCATCTCTCTAAAGTCCTGCAGTCCCTCACCAGGGCCGGGCTGGTGAAGCCGGTCAGGGGCCCCCGGGGCGGCTTCACACTCTCCCCCTCCGGCCTCAAGGCCTCCGTGCGGGACCTGATCACCGCGATAGACGGCCCGGTGAAGTTGCACGCCTGCCTTATGGGCCATAAAGTCTGCCGTCACCGGGACTGCATCTTCGGCAAGTTCCTGCAGGAGACCAACCGGCGCTTCGACAAGGTCCTCGGGAGCAGAATTTCGGAGTTCTCTAAGCGGGCGTAGCGCTAATATTCGGATATAAGGAGAATAATAATGAGCGACGATATGTTCTGTTACCAGTGCGAGCAGGCGGCGGGCGGCAAGGGCTGCACCGTGCAGGGAGTATGCGGCAAGGACCCGGAGACGGCGAAGATGCAGGACCTGCTGTTCTGGCAGGCCAAGGGCGTGGCGCAGTACGCGCACGCGGCCGCCAAGGCCGGCAAGCGCGACCGGGATATAGATCTCTACGTGGTGGAGGCCCTCTTCACCACCGTCACCAACGTCAACTTCGACGCTAAAAATATCGCCGAGCGCATCTGGCGGGGCAACGCCCTGAAAGAGAAGGCCCGCGCGCTGGCGGGAAACCCGTCCCTGAAAGGCCCCGCGGCCTGGACCGCCCCTTCCGACTATAAGGCCCTCCTGGCCGAGGCCCCCGAGCGGGGCATAGCGGCCCGCCGCAAGGCCCTTGGCGACGACGCCGCCGGCCTGCAGGAACTGCTGGCTTACGGCCTCAAAGGCACGGCGGCCTACGCCGACCACGCGCTGGTGCTCGGGCAGGAAGACGACAAGGTCTACGCCTTCTTCCACGAGGCCATGGACTTCCTTACCAAGGAGAACCCGACGGTGGACGAACTGGTCGGCTACAACATGCGTTGCGGCGAAGTGAACCTGCGCGTCATGGAGCTGCTCGACAAGGCCAATACCACCGCCTATGGCCATCCGGTCCCCACCCCGGTGCGCATCAACCCCCTCAAGGGCAAGGCGCTGCTCGTCAGCGGCCACGACCTCAAGGACCTCGAGAATATCCTGAAGCAGACCGAAGGCAAAGGCGTCAACGTCTACACCCACGGCGAGATGCTGCCCTGCCACGGCTACCCGGGGCTAAAGAAGTACAAGCACCTGGCCGGCAATTACGGCGGCGCCTGGCAGGACCAGCAGCGGGAGTTCGACGCCTTCCCCGGCTCCATCGTGATGACCACCAACTGCATACAGAAGCCGCTAAACGGCTACAAGGCCCGCATCTTCACCACCGGCCTCGTCGAGTGGCCCGGCGTGACGCACCTTAAGAACGGGGACTTCGGCCCGGCGGTAGAGGCGGCGCTGGCGGCCCCCGGCTTCGCCGAGGACGGCGACCCTAAGACCATACTGGTCGGCTTCGGCCATAACGCCGTAATGGGCGTGGCGGGCAAGGTGATAGACGCGGTCAAGGCGGGACAGATAAAGCACTTCTTCCTCGTCGGCGGCTGCGACGGCGCCAAGCCCGGCCGCAACTACTATACCGAGTTCACCGAGAAGGCGCCCAAGGACACCGTGGTGCTGACGCTGGCCTGCGGCAAGTTCCGCTTCAACAAGAACGAGTTCGGCGATATCGGCGGCATACCGCGCCTGCTCGACATGGGCCAGTGCAACGACGCCTACTCGGCCATACAGGTGGCTGTGGCGCTGTCCAAGGCCTTCGGCGTGGGCGTCAACGAGCTGCCCCTGTCGATGGTCCTGAGCTGGTACGAGCAGAAGGCGGTCTGCATACTGCTGACGCTGCTGCACCTGGGCATAAAGAACATCCGCCTCGGCCCGACGCTGCCGGCCTTCGTCACGCCGGCCGTGCTCAAGGTGCTGGTGGAGAAGTTCAACATCATGCCCATAACCACCCCGGAGAAGGACCTGGAAGCCATTCTCGGGGCGAAAGCACGAGCCTGAGCTTTCAACCCCGGCCCGGCGGAGAACGAAGCCCTCTCCGCCGGGCCTCTTTATCTCCTATAATATCGGCATGACGCCAGCAAAGAGCTATTTCGAGGACCTCTACCGCCGCCGCAACAGGCCGGAGTTCATACACCCGGACCCGCTGGAATTCGTATGGCGCTATAAAGCGCCCGGGGACATGGAACTCGCCGGCGTCATAGCCGCCTCGCTGGCCTACGGAAATGTCAAACAGATACTCAAAAGCGTGGACAAGGTCCTCTCGCCGATGGGCCGTTCCCCCCGGAGTTTCCTGCTCTCGGCCTCCCGGAAGGACCTTGAGCGCCTCTACTCCGGTTTCAAGCATCGCTTCACCACCGGCAGGGAGATGATAGTGTTCCTGAAGGCCCTGCAGACGGCCCTGAAGAAGCATGGCTCGCTCAACAAAGCTTTCCTGTCGGTCATGATGCCCGGCCCAAATTACGAAGAGACGATATACCGCTTCGTGGACCTGGTCTTTCCCGGCCTATGCACGCCTACGCTGATCCCCTGTCCCGCGCATAAGAGCTCATTCAAGCGCCTCAACCTCTTCCTGCGCTGGATGGTGCGCCGCGACAGCGTGGACCCGGGCCCGTGGAAGGGAGTGCCCGCCGCCGGGCTGATCGTCCCGCTCGACACCCACATGCACAGGGTCTCGCGGGAACTGGGCATCACCCGCCGCAAGGACACCTCGATGAGGACGGCCGCCGATATAACGGCCTTCTTCGCGCGGCTGGAACCGGCCGACCCGGCCAAGTACGATTTCTGCCTGACCCGGGCCGGCATCAGGAAGGAAAAGGCGGAGCCGGCTATTTAGTAGAATATATGTCCTGAAAATCGCAGTACGGGAGGGTATGAAATGGGAATAAAAGGCACCAAGACCGAGAAGAACCTGCTGGCCGCTTTCGCCGGCGAGTCGCAGGCCAGGACCCGCTACACTTATTTCGCGGGACAGGCCAAGAAAGAAGGCTATATCCAGATAGCCCATGTTTTCGAAGAGACCGCCGAGCAGGAGAAGGAGCACGCCAAGCGCTTCTTCAAGTTCCTGGAAGGCGGCGAAGTGGAGATAACAGCCTCTTTCCCCGCCGGCGTCATAGGCGACACCAAGACCAACCTCAAAGGGGCCGCCGAAGGCGAGAACCACGAATGGGGCACCATGTACCCGGATTTCGCCAGGATAGCCCGCGAGGAGGGCTTCGAGGCCGTGGCCAAGACCTTCGATTATATCTCCGTCGCCGAGAAACAGCACGAAGCCCGCTACCGCGGCCTCCTGAAGAACGTCGAGAACGGCACGGCCTTCAAGAAGGACAAGCCGGTCTCCTGGCGCTGCATCAACTGCGGCTACCGCCACGACGGCCCCGAGGCCCCCGAAAGCTGCCCGGCTTGCGCCCATCCCAGGGCCTATTTCGAACTGCTGGCTGAAAACTGGTAAAAAGCATCAAGGAGGACGGCATGGACGAACAGATCAACGAAGAAGCGGCGAAAGAGGCGGCCAAGCGCACCGTGACCATGAAGGGCCGGCCGATGACGCTGGCCGGCGACGAGATAAAGCCCGGCATGCCGGCGCCGGACTTCAAGGTCATAGACAATAACATGACCCCGATGAAGTTCCTGCGCACCTACAACGGCAAGGTCGTGGTGATCTCTTCGCTCCCCTCCCTTGACACGTCGGTCTGCGACCTGCAGACGCGGAGATTCAACAAAGAGGCGGAAAGCCTGGACCCGGACATCAGCGTCATCACCATCAGCATGGACCTGCCTTTCGCCCAGAAGCGCTGGTGCGGGACGGCGGGCGTGACGCGCGTGCAGACCTTCTCCGACTACCAGAAAGGGGATTTCGGCAAGGCCTGGGGCGTCCTGATAAAAGACCTGCGCCTGCTGGCGCGCGCCGTCTTCATAGTGGACAGGGAAGGCGTGGTCAGGTACGCCCAGCTGGTGCCCGAGGTGGGACAGGAACCCAATTACGACGAGGCGCTGGCGGCCCTTAAAAATATAGCGGGGTAGGCAACTCCGGAAATACAGGGAGGATAAAAATGGCTGAAATGAACGGTATCTACAAATGCGGCATATGCGGCAATATCGTGGCGGTGGTGCACGCCGGCGAGGGAGAGCTGGTCTGCTGCGGCAAGCCGATGGACCTCATGACCGAGAACACGGTGGACGCGGCCAAGGAAAAGCACGTACCCGTCCTGGAGAAGACCGCGGACGGCTGGAAGGTCAAGGTCGGCTCTGTCGCCCACCCGATGGAAGACAAGCATTACATCGAATGGATAGAGCTGGTCGCCGACGGCAAGTCCTACAGGGCCTTCCTCAAGCCCGGCATGGCGCCCGAGGCCGAGTTCTGCGTCAAGGCGGACAAGGTCACGGCGCGCGAATACTGCAACCTCCACGGACTCTGGAAGGCCTGAGCGTGAAGCTTTATTATTCGCAGGAAGAAGCGCTGCAATTGGCCGTCCGCATAGAGGACAGGGGCGCCGACTTCTACCGGAAGGCCGCCGCCGGGTCGCAGGACCCGGAGACGGCCGCCCTTTTCGTCAAGCTGGCGGAATACGAAACGGAGCACGGGAAATACTTCCTGTCGCTGCTGGACGCGAAGTTCCCGGACTTCGAACCGAGCCCGCTGGCCGGCGAAATTATCGCCCTGGCCGACTCGGCGGTATTCCCGGAAAAGCCCGAGGATATCCCGGTCTCGCCCGCGGCGGCGCTCAAGCTGGCCATAGGCTTCGAAAAAGACTCCGTGCTGTTCTACCTGGGACTCAAAGAGGCCGTCAACGACCCCGCGGGGGCGGACGGCATAGGGCGGATAATCAGGGAGGAGATGAGCCACATCTCCGCCCTGTCCGCCCTGCTCAAGAAAAAATAGCCCCTCGGGGCGAAGGAGCTGTCATGAAAAAATACGTATGCAAGGTATGCGGCTATATCTACGACCCCGAGGCGGGCGACCCGGATAACGGCGTCCCCCCCGGCACACCCTGGGAGAAGGTCCCGGAAGGATGGGTCTGCCCCGTCTGCGGCGTGGGCAAGGACGAGTTCCAGCCCGAAAGCTGAGACTGTACCGCGTATAAATAAGAACGGCCGGGCGTCCCCGGCCGTTCTTTTATTTGTCGGGAATATCAGGCCGGCCGGCGCCAGCAGTCCGCCTCGCGGACATATCCGGACTTGCGCAGCAGGTCGGCGGCTTTCTCAAGGGCCGCGGCGTCGCCGGCCAGATCGTATAGGAAGATGGAATCGCCGGCGGAAAAATAAGGCTCACGGCCCTGCAGCCAGGCGAAACTGGCGCGGTCCGAATAGTAGGTTCCCTGCAGATTGGTGGCCGAAACGGCCAGCAGGCGCCGGCCTGAGGCGCAAAGATCTCCCGCGCGGGACCCCCTCCCTATTTCGGGCACGTTCGTCACCACGCCCAGCGGCAGGTATTTTATCCCATAGTATTCTGGACGCCCGACCCCGAAATAAGAAAAGACCACCGGCGGCGACCCCTCCGACTTAAGCCTGACGGAAAGAGCCTCGAGGTCCTGCCCCCAGTCCAGGTTGGAGTCGGTGAAATATTTCCAGCCGGCCCGGCTCCCGCCCGCCGCCTCGCTGAAATAGGAGAGGTAGAAAGGGCCGGCCGAGACGACGAAAAAGGCGGAGATAAAAGCGGCCGGCAGCGCCAGCAGCGGCCCGCGCTTGCGGCCCATGATATAGACAAGGCCTACCCCCGCCAGCGCGGCGGCCAGCGGCATGGCCGGGAGAAGGTGGCGCACGCCTATCTGCACTTTGGAAGTCAGGGCAGAGCCGAAATAAAAAAGGAAAGGCAGCAGCAGCCAGAGCATGGCGGGGCCCCGGCGGCGGAGCACCGCGGCCAGCCCGGCGGCCAGGAACATTACGAAGGCGGCCGGGTTCTTCAGGAGAAAGACGGCGGGGAAATACCACCATACGCCGTCCACGGAATGGTTCCCCATAGCGAAAGAGGAGCGGCCTTCTCCCAGGCGCCTGATAGTGGCGTTGAGCCCCTCGAAATAGAGCGGCAGGTTTCCCCTGTAAACGAGCGCCAGCACCGCAAGCGAGAGTCCGCAGTAAAGCAGCGCGTGCAGGAATACCCTGCCCCCCTCCCTGCGCGGGCTGAAGAAAAGCATATGCAGCGTCCAGAGCCCCGCGACCATGGGCGGGACCACGAACATGCTGAACTTGGAAGCCATGGCCAGGCCGGCGCAGGCGGCGGCCAGCGCCAGCTCCCGCTTCGGCAGCAGCGGCGAAGCCCCGTAAGCCTTAAGCGCGAAAAGGAATCCGGTCAGCAGCGAGGCGGCGTAAAAAAAAGCCGCGGCGGAATCGGTGGTGACGAGGGCGTTGTTGGAGATGAACACCGGCAGAAAATAATAGACGGCCAGGGCTGCGAAGCCCGCCGCCGGGGAATGCAGTTTCAGGCAGAAAAGGAAGATGACGGCGGAGAAGCCGGCCGTCCAGGCCAGGAAGCCGAAAGCCCGGGCCGGGTTCAGCAGTCCCTCAGGGGAGACGGTATTGTTATAGAGAAAATAGTCCGCGTAATGATAGGGCATCCCCCGCTCGAAGTATGGATGCATAATGAAAGCTTCAGGGGCCTTCGGCAGCAGGGGCAGGGCGGAGAACATCTCGGAGAACGGCGGGTGGTCCATGATGTTCATCGCGTAGCGGCCCGTCTTGAGATAGGAATAACCGCTGGCCAGGTGCACCGGCTCGTCGTAGGTCGGCGCCGAGGTTTTTATGAAGGAGAGGCCGGCCCAGAGATGGAAAGCGAGCCCGGCCGCGGCGGCCAGCGCCAGGCAGAGCGTCCGGCCTTTAAGTTCAGCCCTCATTCCGCCCTCAGCGCCTCGGCCGGCTTGAGACCGGCGGCCACCCAGGCCGGGTAGATGGCGAAAACGAAGGCGGTCAGCGCCGCGATCAGGACCGAGACCACCGGCATCCAGATCTTTATCGGGCTGGGAGGCATGCCGAGCATGACCTTGGCCGGCACTCCCCAGAACCATCCCAGAGCAGTACCGAGGAGGCCGCCGATAAGGCCGAGCATGACGGCTTCCACCACGAACTGGAGCATGATGTCGCCGCGGCCGGCGCCGATGGCCCTGCGCACGCCTATTTCCTTGGTGCGGGCGAAAACGGTCGCCAGCGTCACGTTCATTATGCCTATCCCGCCCGCGATGAAGGCCAGCATCCCGAGCGAGATGGTGACCAGCGAGGAACTTATGTTGCGGGATATGCTTTCCGTTATCGCGTCCATCTGGTTCTCGACCACGAAAAAATCCTCGTCTCCGAAACGGACCTTTAGGAAGTTGCGCACCAGCCGCATGGCCTCGTCGAAGCCCTTTTCGTCCCCGGCGTCTATGCTGACGTCCAGCGAATTATGGGAGCGCAGTATGCCGTAATGCATGAGCGTCGTGACCGGAGCCAGGGCCTTGTAATCCCCGCCCGACCACCAGATGCGGGGCGGCTTGCGGGAAGGCGGCAGCTCGTCGAGTACTCCTATTACGGTGAAATTTATCCCATCGATCTTGATCACGCGGCCCAGCAGGTCGTTATGGGTGACCAGCATGTCGTAGCCGCCCATATAGTTGTATTTCTGGCGCATGCTCTTGGAGAAGGCGTTGGCGGGCTCAGGCGGAGCCGGCCGCACAAGGACGCAGACCCTGAGTTTCTGGTCCACGTCCTCCCAGTCGATAAAGCGGCCCTTGAGGTCGTAGACGAAATCGCGCTTGCGCCATTCGGGGGTTATCCCCGTCATGCGCGTCAGGACGCGCTGCCCGTCGTATTCCATGACGTTGCGCCAGCTGACGCCCTCCGGGGAGACCATGTAAAGTCCCGGCACCCGCTCCTTGAGCCGCAGCACGTCGTCGTAGGTGACGACCGGCGGGGGCTGGTAATCGTCCACGTCGGAGACGCTGCGGCTGTTGTTCTGGGAGATCTTCATCCTGGCCATGCCCGAGACCTCTTTCTGGCTCTCGAGGCGGGAGTAGGTCGCGACTATGGCGGAGAACGCGTCTATGAACACCACGGAACCTGCCGCGATGGCCAGGAAGCTGAGAGTGGACCGCGTCTTGTGGGCCAGTATCTCGGCGAGTCCCGTGCGGGCGGCGTTGTAGAGGGCGCGGGTCATTTCTCCCCGCCCTGGAGGGATTCGATCCTACCGTCGCGCATGCGTATATCCCTGCCCGCGCGGGCTGCCAGTTCCCGGTCATGGGTGACCATTATGACGGTCATTCCCCCCCGGCCCAGATCGAAAAGTATATCCATTATCTCCCGGCTGGAGGCCGAGTCCAGGTTCCCCGTGGGTTCGTCGGCCAGGAGGAGTTTCGGGGAATTGGCCAGGGCACGGGCTATGGCCACGCGCTGGCGCTCGCCGCCCGAGAGCTCCAGCGGGGTCTTGCGCTCCTTACCCTTGAGGCCGACGCGCGCGAGGAGTTCATGGGCCCTGTGGCGCATCCCGGCGGAAGTCTCGCCCGCGTACATCATCGGCAGACAGACGTTCTCCAGCGCGGAGAGGCGGTTGAGAAGATGAAAAGCCTGGAAAACGAACCCGATCCTGTGAAGGCGCGCGCGGGAGCGCTCGCCGTCGGACATCCGTTCGGCGTCCAGCCCGTCGAGCTCGTAGGACCCGCCGCTGGGTTCGTCGAGAAGGCCCAGGATGTTGAGCAGCGTGGACTTGCCGCAGCCGGAGGGGCCGGTGACCGCGACGAACTCGCCCGGCTCTATGGAAAACGAGACTCCGCGGAGCGCCGGCCAGCCGGACTTTCCGCCCTCGTATATTTTCTCTAGGCCGCGGCAGCGTATCATCTATCTGAGCGTCTCCGGCCGGGCGGTGAAGAGCACGTCGCCCGGCCCGACTTCTCCCTTCAGTTCCACTTCGGATTCGGACCTTAGACCCGGGAAGACCTGCACCTTTTCGTATTCGTAGCCCTGCTTCCGCCGGTACACGAAATAGTTGAGCCCTTCCTGGAAAAGAACCTCGATGGGGGCTTTCAGCGCGTCCTGCTTGGCCTTGAGGTTGGCGGTGACCACCGCGCTCATGCCGACCCGCATCTTCTGGGTGGGACGGTCGATGCTGATGACCACGCGGAAGACCTTGGTCGTGCTGCCCCAGGTGCCCGAACGGACTTCCGCCATCGGGGAGATGACGTCCACCCGGCCGGCGAATTTTTCGCCGGGGATGGCGGTGAAGGTTATGGAGACCGGCATGCCGGGCCGGAGCTTGTAGATATCTATCTCGCTGATCTGCAGGTTGACGGCCAGCGTCTTCATGTCCACCACGCGGGCCACGCAGTTGGTCGGTCCCGAGACGCGGTTGCCCTCGCGTATCTCGGCGTCGCTCGAGCCCCTCATGCTGACGCAGCGGGTCAGCAGGCCCTCGCGCGGGGCGGTGACGGGCACGGGCACATACTGGTCCGAATCTATGCGCTCGCCGCCCTTGAACATCATTATCTTCTCGCCTTTCTCGACGTATTCCCCTTCCTTCTTCGTTATCTCGACTATGAAGCCGCGGCCGGGCGGGAAGACGTCCAGGCTGTCGCGCGAGACCAGCTCGCCGGATTCCTGCAGGTCCAGCTTGAGCTCGCCCTTCTCCACTTTACGGAGGAAGTCTTCTATGTCCGGCCTGACCAGCATGCGGCTGTAACGGCCGTAGCCGTAGAAGGCGGCCGACAGGGCCAGGAGCAGCAGGACGGCCCATAAAGCGGTTTTAATTATTTTCTTCATTCCCATATCCTTTCCCCCAGCAGGGCCCGGTAACCGGCAAGTGCTATGTCCAGGGCGTTTATGGCCGCTATGCGGCCGTTGGTCGAATCGAGCAGCTTGGTCTGGGCGGTGTCGAGCTGCAGCATATTGGCGCCGCCCAGCGAATATTCGGAAAGGAGATTGCCGGTGGACTCCTGCTGGGTCTTCACCTGGAATTCGAGCAGGTTGCGGGACTTCACCTGCAGCTCTATCTCTTTCTGCGCCGTCAGAACCTCGGTGCGCAGGGCGCGCTCGGCGTCGCGCAGGTCGGCTTCGGCCGAACTGAGCGAGTCGCGGCTGCGGCGTATCTCCAGCGCGTTCTGCGCCCAGAAAAAGCCGAAAGGGAAGGAGACCGAGGCGCGCAGGCCGTAATCTGGGTTACCCGCGCCGCCGTAGGCCGGCTCACCGACGATACCCAGGCCGCTCTTCGCCCACGAGGCGTCCAGCCTGAGGCGCGGCAATTCCGCCGCCACGGCGTTGCGGGTGGTTACGCGCGTCCTGTCGAGCGCCAGGCGGCGGCGGCGCAGGCTGAAATTGTTCTCCATCGCCCTGGCGACGTCCCCGGCCGGCAGCGGCAGGGAGATGTCGGGGACCGAAGTGCTGACCTCCACCGAGGCCGGCGCGACGGGATCCCCGTTTATCAGCTCGTTAAAGGCCATAAGAGCCTTTATCTCGGCGGTCTCGGCCTGGGCCAGCGAGAGCTCGCTCTGCAGCTTGTCTCCCTCGCTCTGCATGACCTCGATGCGGCTGCGCGTGCCCGACTGGTACTGGTCGTTGGTATCGTTATACTGTCTCTCGCGGGAGGACAGGTTGGCTTTGGCGGCCGTAACCCGGCCGCGGGTGGCGTAGAGCGTGTAGAAGCGGTTGAGGGCCTTGAGCGCCTCTTCCTGCTTCGCGATAAGGTAGGTCAGCTCCGCCTGCTCGTAGTCCAGGCGGGCGGTCCTGATGCGCCGCACGGGGCCCGAAGCAGAATCGTAAAGATTCCAGGAAGCCGACAGCGAGGAGGTGAAATCTCCCCGCTCCAGGCGCAGGCGCGTGTCCGCGTCGTCGTAAAGGCTGCCGGACATGGCCAGCGTGAAAGACGGCAGTGCCGCGTCGAGCACCGCCGCCCCGTACTCGTTCCTGGCACGGGAGAGGGCCAGCTCCGCCCTGGCCATGGCCGGCGAGGCCCGCAGGACGGCCGCGATATAGGCCCGGGGATTAAAAACGCCGCCCCCGTCCTGTGCCGGGGCCGCGGAGCAGCATAGCGTCAGGACGAGGGCGGCGGCTGGTATCCTCATGCGGGTCAGGACGCCTTGTTCTTTATCGCCCTGAGCACCTTGTCCGGTGTGAAAGGCCCGTTATAGAGCCTCGCGCCGGTCGCGTCGGCTATCGCGTTGGCGATGGCCGGCAGAGGGCCGTTTATGCCTATTTCGGAGACCGACTTGGCCCCGAACGGCCCGTTGGGCTCGAAGGTCGGTATTATGATGCTCTTGAGCGGCGGCAGGTCCTCGGTATTGAGGATCTTGTAGCGCCTGAAGCTGGCGTTGAGCGGCGTGCCGGCGGGAGAGAACTCCATCTCCTCGCTCAGCGTGTGGCTGATGCCGTTGAGCGTGGCGCCGTCGTTCTGGCCCTCGGCCAGCGTCGGGTTGATGGCGGTGCCGCAGTCCACGCAGGACACGTAGTCGAGTATCTTCACCTTGCCGGTCTCGGTGTCCACCTCTATATCGGCGAAGTGCGCCGCGAAAGGCGGCGGCGAGGTGTGGCCGAAATGCGAGGCGGAGGCCGTGATCTGGTGCTGGTTATAGTAGTACAGCGAGGTATTGGCCACCTCGGACAGGGAGCAGGAGGCTCCGTCCTTGGCGACGACTTTCCCCCCTTCCAGCCGCAGGTCCTCCTTCTTCTTCTCGAGTATCTTGGCGCCGACCTCGAGTATCATGTCCCGCACCCGCTCGGCGGCCTTCTTGACCGCGCCGCCGGAGATGAAGGTGGTCGACGAGGCGTAGGCGCCCACGTCGAAAGGAGTGACGTCCGTGTCGGAGGAGTAGGCTATCACGTCGGAGACCTTCACGCCCAGCACTTCGGCGGCTATCTGCGACAGTATGGTATCCGAACCGGTGCCCAGGTCCGCGGCGCCCATCAGCAGGTTGAACGAGCCGTCCTCGTTCATCTTGATGGTGGCGCAGCCCATGTCCACCTCGGGGATGCCCGAGCCCTGCATCAGGCAGCACATGCCCAGGCCGCGGCGTATCGGCCCCGTCTGGTGGCGGTACTTTTCCTTCTTCTCCTTCCACTTTATGGCCTTGAGGCCTTCCTCGATGCACTCGTAGAGGCCGATGGAGGTGATCACCTGCTCCACGCCCTCGCGGCCCTCGCCCATCGCCTTGAATACCGGCGAGCCCTCGCCGAGCTTTATGTAATTGCGCCGGCGGAACTCGACGCGGTCCATGCCGATGGCGTCGGCCATCAGGTCCATCTGCGACTCCAGGGCGAAGAAGCCCTGGGTGGCGCCGTAGCCGCGGTAGGCGCCGGCCACCGGCAGGTTGGTGTAGACGCTCTTGCCGATGAACTTTATATTGTCGGTCACCTTGTACATCGGGATGGTGTGGGAACCCGAGCACATCATGACGGTCAGCGCGTGCGAGCCGTAGGCGCCGGTATTGAGCGTGATGTCCAGCTCCATGTCGGTTATGGTGCCGTCCTTCTTCACGCCGGTCTTGAGGCGCACGACAGCGGGATGGCGGGTGCGGGAGGAGACGAAGGTCTCCTTGCGGTTGTACTCTATCCTGACCGGCTTGCCGGTCTTGAGCGTCAGCGCGGAGCAGATGTCCTCCAGCAGGACCTCCTGCTTGGAGCCGAAGCCGCCGCCGATGCGGGGCTTTATCACGCGTATCCGCTTCACCGGGATCTGGAGGGCCTGGGCGACGATGCGCCGCACATGGAACGGCACCTGCGTCGAGGTGCGGATGACCAGGCGGTTGTGGTGGTCGAGGCTGGTGATGACCGTGTGGTTCTCGATGGCGCAGTGCTGCAGGTAGGGCATCGAGTAGGTCTTCTCGAAGACGAAGTCGGCGCCCTTGAACCACTCGGTGTTCTTGACCTCGAACTCGAACTTGGCGGCTATGTTCTTTTTGGCGTCGGGGATGTTCTTGGCGTCGGGCTCGTCGTGTATGACCGGGGCGCCCGGCTTGTCGGCCAGCAGCGGGTCGAAGAGGGCGGGCAGGACCTCGTAGTCCACCTTTATCAGCCCCAGCGCCTCCTGGGCGGCTTCGGGCGTCTCGGCGGCCACGGCGG
>DNQL01000014.1 GCA_003500765.1 Elusimicrobiota bacterium
CCTGCCTGGCTCGCGCGTCCATGGCGGCTTCGCGGGCGCCGCCGCCCTGGGCCAGTTCCGACATCTTGGCGCTGACCATGTTCACGACGTTGCGGGCCGTGCCGGAGATGGGGGAGAAGAAAGTCGAGACGGTCAGCCAGGCGAAGAGCGTTATAAGGACGGTCCAGAGCATGTACCAGAGGTTGGGCGGCCGGAAGAGCTCCATGGGGTCGAAAGGCTGGGCGCGGCGGTAGCTCATCCTCTCTATCGATATGATGTCCTCTCTTTCCGCGGGGACCTGCAGAAGGCCGGCCGCCAGCTTGCGGGCGAGCTGCACGTCCTCCTCGGGCATGGCCTTGTCCAGGATGATGGTGGCGGAGATCTTCCTGACCATGCTCAGCGAACGGGAGATGCTGGTCTCGCCGGGGCGGGAACGTTCGGGGATGCCGGGCAGTATGTCGAGGGCGCCTTTCTTCTTCTCCTCGAGCATCTCGGCCGAGATCATGACTATGATGTCCTCGGAACCGAGGGCTTCGGAAAGGACGAGCTTGAGTTTTTTTTCGAGGGAGCTCTCGAGCGCCAGCTTGGCCTCCAGGGAGGAGCTGGCCTGCTGGGCCGCGGCGGGCTGCAGCAGGAATATGGCGGAGAGCAGTACCGCCGGCAGGATGTTGACTCTCATTTTGGCAAAAGCCCCCTATAGTTTCTAACGGTCCATTATATTACTTTGTTAGTGTAAGAGCAAAGTGTTGTGGATTTGTTTCGGATATGCCTGCCCGGGTCGCCGGAAGGGGGCGCGGCGTCCGCCCCGGTTTTTCCGCCGGCCGGCTTATCCGTTGACACGCCGGGGGCCATTTATTACGATGGAGGGGTGTTCAAAAAGGCGCCCGGAGCGCCAGGGAGGGAGTTAATGTTCAAAAAGCTGTTTATCACGGCAGTATGCCTTGTCCCCGCCGCGGCTTACGCGTTCGATGGCAAGGTGTCGTTCGACAACAAGGGGAGCCTGTCCGCCATAGTGGAGCAGGCCGCCGCCGGCGAGGCGGAGGCGCTGCCCGTTCCGGAAACCGGGAAAACCGGCGTTAAGGAATGGACGGTCATGGTGTTCGTCAACGCCAAGAATAATCTTGAGCAGTACGGACTCAAGGATGTCAACGAGATGGAGATGATCGGCTCCAGCGACCAGGTCAATGTCGTAGCGGAGCTCGGCCGCATCAGCGGCTACTACTCGGGGGAGGGGGACTGGAAAGGTTCCCGCCGCTACCTGGTGCAGAAGGACGACAATACCTCCGCGGTCACCTCGCCGGTGCTGATGGAGATACCCAAGTCCGACATGGGCAACTGGGAATACCTGGCCGGGTTCGTCGAGTGGTCCAAGGCGCGCTTCCCCGCGAAGCATTACGCCCTGATCATCTGGAACCACGGTTCCGGCTGGAACAAGGACTTCGCGTTCGAGGCCTCCAAGGGCATCTCCTACGACGACGAGACCCACACCCACATCACCACGCCCCAGCTGGCGCAGCTGCTGCAGCGCACCGGCAAGATGGACATACTGTCCATGGACGCCTGCCTGATGCAGATGATAGAGGTGGCCTACGAGGTGAAGGACGGGGCCGACTACGTGGTCGCCTCCGAGGAGACCGAGCCCGGCGACGGCTATACCTACAACACGATGCTGGAGCCGCTGGTTAAGGATCCCTTCATGGGCGCGGCGAACTTCTCCAGAGTCATGGTGGACGCCTTTACGAACCACTACCAGTCGATAGGGCAGGGCGCGACGCAGTCCTCGATAAGGACCGCCGGCCTGGACGGCTTCCGGGCCCGCCTCGACGGCCTGGTGGACGCACTGGTCGCCGCCAACGATCTGGCCGTGGCCAAGGCCGCCAAGACCAAGACCCAGTCCTTCTACTATTCGTCCAACAAGGACGTCTACCACTTCGCGCGTCTGGTCGCCGAGACCACCTCCGCGCCCGAAGTGTCGGCGGCCGCCAAGGACCTGCTGTCCTTCATGGACGCGGAGGTCGTGACCCATAACAGGGCTTACGGCTCCCGCTACGCCAACGCCTTCGGCCTCGCCGCCTATATGCCGAGCTACTACAGCTCCGCCTACGACGGCCTCGCCTGGGCGCGGGACTCCAAGTGGGACGACTTCATAAAGTGGGCTAAATAAAAGGACCCGGTCCCGCGTCAGCGGCGACCGGCGGCGGGGAGGTCTTCATCGGCCTCCCCGCTTTATTTTGGTTTATTTTGGGGACGTTGTTTAGTTCTTTAGTTTTTGCCGGAGTTGGCGCCCGGTTTTCCCTGGGCTTGGGGATAAAAACTAAAGAACTAAACAACGTCCCCTGTAACCTGTAACAATTCCGTCATTGAAAAGTATTTCGCGTAGTGTATACTATATTGTCGCGAAAGCGGCCGGTCCAAGCCGGTCCGCGCGCGCTTTTATGGGAAGATATTTATTTTCGGCCCGAGTCCTGCTGCTGTCGGCGGTTTTCGCCGTCTGCCCGGCCGGCCGCGCCATGGCCGGGGAGTCTCCCGGCCTGACCGGGGCCAACTTCCTCAAGATCCCCGTCGCGGCCATGCCCGCGGCCCTGGGGGAGACCTACACGGCGCTTATCGGGCCCGACTCGGCGATCTACAACCCCGGCGCCCTGGGGCTGCTGGGCTATTCCGCTTTTTCCGGGTCGCACAATACCTACCTTGCCGGCATAACCCAGGAATACGCCGCGCTGTCGGTGCGCACCCGTTACGGCACGGCCGGCCTGACCTTCTCGTCCCTCTCCAGCGGCGATATCACCGCTTACGATGCCGACGACCAGATAATAGGCGAGACCGAGACCTCGCACCGCGTCATCGGACTTACCTTCGCGCGGTCATGGCCTAACTTCCCTTCGGATATCGGGATGATCGACCCGATGATAATCCCGCCGAGCTGGACCCGCGTCAAGGAAGTGCGGGATTACCGGCCCAAGGCTTACCGTTTCGCCGCCGGCGTCACGGTAAAAGCGATAATGGAGAGCCTCGACGACGATTCCTCCTCGGCCTGGGCCGCCGACGCCGGCGTGATGCTGGTGCTGCCGGGCAGGGTGCAGATCGGGGCTTCCGCCCTGAATATCGGCACCTCTCAGGATTTTTATTCGGAGTCCGCCGCGCTCCCCACCTCTTTCCGTTTCGGCCTGGCGAAGGATTTTCACACGGTGAAGGACCTGATGGTCTTCACGCTGGCCACCGACGCGGTCAAATACAGGGACGCCGGGCTCTACCAGTCTTTCGGCCTGGAGGTTGACGTGCTGAGGTTCCTGCAGGTCCGGGCGGGCTTCAGGAACGCCGAGAACTCCGGCGCCAGGAGCAGCGTGGGCTTCGGGTTCAATTTAGACAAGTTCACCGAAAGCGGCTTCCTCAAGGGGATACGCGTGGATTACGCCAGCCTCGGCTACGGGGAGCTCGGCTCCACCAACCGCATAGGCCTGCAGGCTGTCTGGTAGTCCCCGCTTCCGCCTGTCCCGGGCCCGCCTTTTGGTATAATTTTCCTTCGCATGGATATACTGTCCTACATAGGAGCGCGCGCCGCTCTGGTCGACAAGGCCCTTGTCTCCTCGGTTAAGGCTCTGCCCGCCGTTCACCCGCCCCTCCGGGCCGCCATGCTGCACACTTTGAGCGCCGGCGGCAAGCGCATACGCCCCGTACTGCTGGGGGCGTCTTACGAGCTTTTCGGCGGGCGCTTCCGGGAAGTCCTGCCCGCCGCCTGCGCGCTGGAGATGGTTCACACCTATTCCCTGGTGCACGACGACCTGCCCGCGATGGACGACGACGATCTGCGCCGCGGCAGGCCGACCTGCCACAAGGTCTTCGGTGAGGCCGGCGCGATACTGGCGGGCGACGCGCTGCTGACCAGCGCTTTCACTGTGCTGACGGCCTGCGAGTCCCGCAAAATGCCCGCCGCCCGCGTTCTTAAAGCGGCGGCCGTCCTCGCCGCCCGCGCCGGCGCTTCCGGCATGG
>DNQL01000196.1 GCA_003500765.1 Elusimicrobiota bacterium
CGCGGCGCCTTCGGCGGAACCGCGGCCTTCAACCGCCCGGTGGACGCCGAGGCCGCCCAGGCCATCTCGGGCGAGCTGGTGGAGAGCGTCATAGCGCCGGAATATTCAAAAGAGGCGCTGGAGATACTCAGGCTCAGGGACGACCTGCGCATAACGGCCATGCCCTCCGCCCTGCTCTCGGCCGGTGAGGCCGGCGTTCACAAGATCTCGGGCGGGCTTCTGATAGAGGAGAGCGATTCGGTCACCGAGCCGCCGGCCCCCAGGATAGTGTCCAGGCGCAAGCCTTCGGCCATTGAGTACGCGTCGCTGTCGCTGGCCTGGCGGGCGGCCAAGCACTCCCGCACCTACGCCATAGCGCTGGCGCAGGGGCAGGCCACGGTGGCCATAGGCTCCGGCCAGCCTTCCACCCTCGACAGCTTCCGGCTGGCCGCGATGAAGGCCAAGGAGAAGCACCCGATAATAGACCCGCGCGACCCGGTGGTGATGGCGGCCGACGCGCCGCTGCCGCTCAACACCCTGGCCGAGGCGCTTAATTTCGGAGTACAGGCCGTGATGCAGCCGGGCGGCTGGGTGGAGGACTCCGCCTGCGTGGAGTTATGCGACTCGAAGGGCGCGGCCATGGTCTTCACCGGCCTGCGCCACGTCCGACACTGATACTTCCGCCGGAAAATAAAAAGAGCCGCGGCGACGCGGCTCTTTTTAATGAAGGGGGCGGGGGTCAGTTTATGACGCCCAGCTCCTTGCCGCACTTCTTGAACTTCTCCACGGCGAATTCCAGGTCCTTCACCGTGTGGCCGGCCGTGACTATGGTGCGCAGGCGCTCCTTGCCCTTGGGCACCGTCGGGAAGCCCAGCGGAAGGGCGAAGACGCCTTCCTCGAAGAGGCGCGCGGAAAGGGCCTTGGCCTTGTCCATGTCGCCTATCATCACCGGCGTTATCGGTGTCACCGACGCGCCGGTGTCGAAGCCGGCTTTCTTCATCTCTTCCTTGAAGAAGGCGGTATTGTCCCAGAGGCGCTTGAGGTACGACGGGTCGTTGAGCAGTATGTCCAGCACGGCCAGGCACGAGGCCGCCACGGACGGCGGCTGGGAGCTGGAGAACAGGAAGGGGCGGGCCACCGAGCCCAGGTAGTCGCGCAGGTCCCGCGTGGTGGCCGCGTAGCCGCCGACGGCGGCGAAGGCCTTGGAGAGCGTGCCTATCTGTATCTCGACCTTGCCGTCGAGGCCGAAGTGGCTGACCGTGCCGCGGCCCTCCTTGCCTATGACGCCGCTGGCGTGCGCGTCGTCCACCATGACGAAGGCCCCGTAGCGGTGGCAGACGTCGACGACCTCGTCGAGGTTGGCGACGTCGCCGTCCATGGAGAAGACGCCGTCGGTCACCACCATCTTGCGGCGGGCCTTGCGGGCCTCGGGCGATTCGAGTATCTCGGCCAGGTGCTTTGCGTCCTTGTGGCGGTAGATCTTGCGGGGGGATTTGGCCAGCCGCGCGCCGTCTATGATCGAGGCGTGGTTGAGCTCGTCGGAGATGAGCAGGTCCTGGTCGGTGGACATCAGCGACTGGCAGACGGCCACGTTGGAGGTGAAGCCGCTCTGGAACAGTATAGAGGCTTCGGAGTGCTTGAAGGCGGCGAATTTTTCCTCGAGTTCCTTGTGGATCGACATCGTGCCGATGATGGTGCGAACGGCGGCCGAGCCCACGCCGTACTTCTCGATGGCCTCTATGGCGGCCCGCTTGACCTTGGGGTCGTTGGCCAGCGCGAGGTAGTTGTTGGAGGTCAGGTTGACCACTTTTTTGCCGTCGATGACCGAGACCGGCTCCTGCGCCGATTCCAGCACGCGCGGCTGCAGGAAGCGGTTCTCTTTTTTGAGCGCCGCCACTTCCTCGCCCGCGAATTTGAGAGTTTCGAAGCCCATCGTTCCCTCCTTGAGCATATCCGAGCGTCCTCCGTTACGGTTTGAGTATGACCTTCCCGCATTTCTTCTCGCGGGAGTTTATCATCGTGAAAGCTTTGCGGTAGTCCGCGAAGGGCAGTGTGTGGGTCACGGCGGGCCGTATGTCCACGGCGCCGGACTTGAGCAGGTTCTCCATCCGGTACCAGGTGGCGAAGATCTCGCGCCCCGAGATGCCGTAGAGGCGCGCTCCCTTGAAGGCCAGGCCCCCGGCGTAGTCGAGCGAGGGGTCCGTCTCGGGGATGCCGAAGGCCGTGAACCGGCCGCCGGGCCTGAGCGCCTTCAGGCCCAGGTTTATGGCCCGGTGCTCTCCCGACATCTCCAGCACGGCGTCCACGCCGCCGCGGTTGCCGGCGGCCTTTAGTACCTTTTCCAGGGCGCCTTTCGCCCCGGGGTCTATTATCGTGTCGGCGCCCATCCGTTTGGCCAGGGTCCTGCGGTAGGCCGAGGATTCGAGGGCGATAACAGGCTTGGCCCCGCTGGCCTTGGCTATCGCTATGGCGAAGAGTCCCTGGGGGCAGCAGCCGGTCACCAGCACGGACTTGCCCACCACGTCCTCCACCTGCACGGCGTGCACCGCGTTGCCGAAGGGTTCCAGCAGGGCGCCGAGCTCCTTGAGGCTCTCGTCGTTATGCTTCCAGGCGCAGCGGGCGGGGACCCGGGCGTATTCGGCCAGCCCGCCGTCGAGGTCCAGGCCCAGTATCTTAAGGTTGGAGCATACGTGGCGCTGGTCGTTGCGGCACTGGTAGCACTGGCCGCAGAAAATATGGGACTCCGCGGAGATAAAATCGCCCTTTGAAAAACCCTTAGCCAATTCGCCTACTTCCACTACTTCACCGCAGAATTCCCGGCCCAGAACCCGGGGGAGCTTCATCCGGCCCTTTATCCACCCTTTCCAGGACCAGGCCGCCAGGTCGGCCGGGGAGATGGAGGCGCTGTGCACGCGCACCAGCAGTTCGTCGGGGGCTATCTGCGGTATCGGCACCTGCGCGAGCTTCGCCCCGGCGGAGGGGGAGGCTTTGACTATGGCTTTCATCATCTCGGGATCTCCTTGGAAGAGCGTAGAGCGTTCGCTATAATTCTACAAAATAATAAATGTTCCCACGGGCCGGATATTTTGGTAAATTATAAACGGATATGGAGACTGCGGAAAGAACGATCGAAACGGCTCCCTCCAGGGCCTCCGTGGACAGGCTTTTCCTGCTGCCCAAGAACCCCTCGGAGATGTTCGCCTGCTGGCAGTGGACGGCGGCGAAGCTCGAGCTTTTCTCCTCCGGTTTCTTCGCTCCCGAAGTGACGGTGGCCGTGCTCCGTCACCCTTCCGGCGAAGCAGTGGGCGAGTACCGCTGCCGCTGGGACGCGCTGCGGCTCTATGTTTCCGTACCCGCGGGCGGCGGCTCTTTCTTGGTAGAGCTGCGCGCCGACACCGCCGAGGGCCGCCGTGAAAAGCTGCTCGGCAGCGAGCCGGCCTCTTCCCCGGCCGGCTCGGCGCCCTGCTCCCCTTCCTCCACCAGCGGCGAGTTCTACAGGAAGAGCATATGAGCGCCAAGGGCTCGCTCATACTCGTCCTTCACGCGCACCTGCCCTACGTGAATCATCCCTCCAGCCCGGATTTCCTCGAGGAGAACTGGTTCTTCGAAGGCGTGGTCGAGACCTACATCCCCCTCATAACGATGCTGGAGAGCCTGGCGAAGGACGGGATAAAGGCCGGCATCACCGTTTCCATATCCCCCACGCTGGGAGCCATGCTGGAGAACGAGAGCCTCGAGAAGAAGCTGATCGCCTACGTCGATTCGCGCCTCGCCCTGCTCGAGAAGGAAGCCGAGCGGGCCGGAGAGCAGGAGCCGCTGGCAAAAACCGTGCGCCTCTACCAGCGCGTCTACGAACAGGCCGCCGAGCTGCTGCACCGCTACAGCGGCGACATCATAACACCTCTCAAACAGTTCCAGGCCGCCGGGCAGATAGAGATCATAACCACTTCCGCCACGCACGCGGTCCTTCCGCTCCTGTCGCGCCCCGAAGCTTTGCGCGCGCAGATAGCCGTGGCCGCCGAGGACTATGAGGACAGGTTCAACCGGAAGTCCTCGGGCTTCTGGCTGCCGGAATGCGCCTATGATAAAAGGCTGCAGACCTACCTGAAACTTTCGGGCTTTAATTTCGTCTTCCTGGAAGCGCACGGCGTGCAGTTCGGCTCTCCGGCCGCGCCGAGCGGGGTCTATTCTCCTTACCGCACGCCCAACGGGCTTTCGGTCTTCGGGCGCGACTGCGAGTCGTCGAAAGAGGTCTGGAGCGCGCGCTTCGGCTACCCCGGCGACCCGGCCTACCGCGAGTTCTACCGCGACCTCGGCTACGACGGGGACGAGGAATACCTCAAGCCCTGGCTGGGGGGACAGCGCCGCCCGCTGGGGCTGAAGTACCACCGCATTACCGGCGAGGTGGACCTGGCGCAGAAGGAGCTTTACGATCCCGACGCCGCGCTGGCGCGCGTCGAGGAGCACGCGGCCGACTTCCTGTCCAAGCGCATGGCGCAGGTGGAAGCCATCGCCGCGAACGGCGTGGCCAGGCCGGTGATAACCGGCTGCTACGACGCGGAACTTTTCGGGCACTGGTGGTTCGAGGGGCCGGCCTTCCTGGAGTCGGTCATACGCCGCATCAGGCAGGACCGCCTGCCTGTTCAGCTGGTGACGCCCACGGAATACCTCAATTCCTGCCAGGAGCCGCCGGAGCTGGAGCCCGAGCTGTCGTCCTGGGGCGAGAACGGTTATTTCGACCCCTGGCTGAACAAGTCCAACGATTCCATCTACGCGCCGATACTGGGCGCGACCGAGCGCATGGTGGAGATGGCCAACCGTTTCCGCAGCCACGACCTGACGCACGTCTCCAGCCGCGCTCTGAACCAGGCGGCGCGCGAGGTGCTGCTGTCCCAGTCCTCGGACTGGCCTTTCCTGCTCTACATCAATTCCCACTCCCAGTACGCGGGCGACCGCGTGCGCGAGCACTGCCGCAACGCCGAGGAGCTGCTGTCGCAGGTCCTCGAGAAGCGCGTGGACGAGCGCGCCCTCGGCGCGCTCGAGCGCGAGCACTCCCTCTTCCCGCGCCTCGACTTCCGCATCTTCTCCTCCGCCTCCGAGTTCTAAGATACAGGCTCCCTAGCCGGGCCTTCGCTCCGCCACGGGTTCGGCTTTCTAAAATACACCCTGCGCTTCGCTCGGCCGGGCACGAACTCGGCCCGGGCGCATAGCGCCTCGGGCCTCAGACATTCATGCCCGTCCGGCAGTGCCGGTACCCTCGCTCCGCTTGGGGAAAGCCTCCGATGTGGCTTCGGAAGGCCCGGCGAGGGAGCCTTGCCCTCCAAGCGGCTCATAAGGAGACAGCCGGGGGAGGCGTGCCCTCACCGGAGCAAAATCCTTCGGAGCCGCTCGCTTACGGAGTCCGCGTCGGAGGTAGCCGGTGGAATCGCTATCCTGCGGGTCCGGAGACGCGGACGAGCGCGAGCGGCGAGAACGGGAAGGGCGCGCACGGTGTGCGCGACCCTGTTTTTGCGAGGTGAGGGCACGCCATGCCCCCGGCATAGTTCTGCCTTATTTGATGGGCTTGAGGTTGAAGGGGCGGCCGGTGAGGGCCTGCCAGGCGTCGCGGAAATCAGCCGGGACGGGGCAGACTATCTTCGTCGGGCGGCCGGTGGCGGGATGGGCGAACTGCACGCGCATGGCGTGGAGCATCATGCGGGGCGCGGGCGGGCCGCCGTAGATGTCGTCGCCGATTATCGGGTGCCCGGCGTGGGAGAGGTGCACGCGTATCTGGTTGGTGCGGCCCGTCTCGGGCCGGATGTCTACCAGGCAGGCTTTGCCGGCCCGCTCGATCACTCTGAAATTAGTGACCGCGTCGCGCCCGTATTCCCATACCTTTATCTTGCGCGCCCCCGTCGGCCTGCCCATCGGCGCGTCCATCGTCCAGGCGTCGGATTCCGGGTCGCCGGCGGCCGCGCCGATGTAAAGCTTGCTTATCTCCCTGTCGCGGAAAGCCGCGGAGAAATAGTCGGCCGCCGCGGCCGTCTTGGCTATGATCATCAGGCCGCTGGTCTCGCGGTCGAGACGGTGGACCAGGCCGAACCTGGGGATTTCGGCGAGCGCCGGCCTTTCACGGGCCAGTATGGAGATCAGCGTCTCTTCGCCCAGCAGCGCCGCGCGCGGGTCGCGCTCCCAGTTGGAATCGGTAGGATGCACGCAGAGCCCGGCCGGCTTGTCCACGGCGATCATCCCCTCGTCCTCGCTTATGATAATGCCAGGCAGGCGGGGCGCGGGTTCCTTGCCCCCGCCGGGCATCTCAATGGTCACCTCGTCGCCGGCCTTCAGCGGGGCCGCCGGCTTGACCGCGCGGCCGTTGACCCTGACCAGCCCCTCGGATATCAGGCGCTTGACGAATTCCCGGGAGAAGCCGCTCTCCTGGCTTTTTACGAAAAGGTCCAGCCTCACGCCCTCGCCGGAATAGACCAGTTTTTTATTTTCCATCTTTTTTTCTCCGCGCCGAAAATACCAGCCAGGCCGCCGCGGCGGCGGCCGCGGCCAGCGATATCAGTTGCGCCTGCGAGAGGCCGGCCGTCAGGCCGCCCCTGTCGTCGCCCCGCATGAACTCCAGCGCGAAACGCAGCGCCGAATAGAGCAGGACGTATAGCGCCGTAACGGAGCCCGAGAGCGGCTTGGAACGGCGGCGCCAGGCCAGGTGCAGCAGGCCGAATATCGCGAAATTTCCGACGGCCTCGTAGAGCTGCACCGGGTGAAGGGGAACGCCCAGCAGCGAGGGTTCCACCAGGCAAAGAGGGTCGCTGAAAACTATGCCGGGCGCCCCGTGCGCGGCAGCGCCGTGGCAGCAGCCGGCCAGCAGGCAGCCTATGCGCCCGAAACCGTGGGCCAGCGCCAGCGCCGGGGCGACGAAATCGGCCGCCGCCGCGAAAGACGCCTTGTGGCCGCGCGCCCAGTACCAGAGCGCGGCCGCTCCGCCGGCCAGGCCGCCGTAGAAAACGAAGCCGTACTGCAGGCTCTTGAGCGCCCCCAGCAGGCTGCTCCAGCCGCCGGGCCCGAAATCTCCCCAGAAGGTGGCGATAAAGAGAAGCTTGCCTCCGAGCAGGCCGCCCAGCAGCGCCAGGAAAGAAAGGTCTGAAACGCTTTCCTTCGACGCTCCTATCCTGTCGCGCGCGGCGAGCAGGTAGAAGTAGCCCGCCAGGTACCCCGTCATGGCCATGAGTCCGTAGGCGGGAAGTTTGAAGAAGCCGAGGTCGAGGATATAAGGGTGCATGAGTTTTAAAAGCCGCGGTTCAGGGATTCTTCCTTATAAAAGCCGCCGCGTCGCGCAGGTCCGACAGGGGCGAGAACTTTATTCCCCCGGCGCGGCACAGCGCTTTCAGCCTGCCGGCGGCGTATACCTTGTCTGCCAGCCCGGCCGCGCGCAGGTCGCTCGGGGCGTCGCCGCAGAACAGGACGCGGAAGCCGCGGTCGCGGTAATCCTTAACCCGCCCCGCCTTGAACGCCGGCAGCGCCCCTCCGTCCAGGTCGGCGTACTCTATGTCCCAGCCGGCGCCGCTCCGGCGGGCCCTGCCGAACGAGGTCTTCGCCTTTACTCCCCACTTTTTCAGCAGCGGCCGCGCGTAGATGTCGGCGCCGCCGCTGACTATGTCGAAAGGGATCCGCCGGCCGGCGCAGAAAGCCGAGAAAGCGCTCAGGCCGGCGCGCGGTTTCATGGAGCGCAGTATGAAAGACTCTATCTCGGGTCGGGACGCGGCCAGCCGGGAGAAGCCGCGGCGCATCCACTTTTCCACCGACTGCCCCGGCGCGTAGGAGCGCTCTATGTCCGCCGCGGTGAAGACCCCGAATTCGAGCAGTATGGCGTCTCCCACGTCGGCGAGCGTCAGCGTCCCGTCGAAATCGGAGACCACGGCCCATTTCATTTTTTCAGCCTTTATAGCGCCGCCGAGATGAATTCGTCGCTGCCCTTGGCGGCCAGCTTGATGTAAATATTGTGCAGCTTCTGCGCGCCGATGGTGGTGGAGGAGCCGTTGTAGGCGTGGCCGGGCCAGACCGCCGTGCCGTCCGGCAGGGCGGCCAGCTTGAGCAGGCTCTGCCTCATCTGTTCCGGGTCGGCCCCCGGCAGGTCCACCCGTCCTATCTCGCCCACGAAAAGGGTGTCTCCCGTGAAGACGGCGCCGGGGCCGAGGAGGGAGCAGGAACCGGGCGTGTGGCCCGGAGTGTGGAGGACCTTGAGCTTGAGCGCGCCGGCCTCCAGCTGTTCGCCGTCGGTGACCGGCAGCAGGCGGGACGCGTCCAGCCCTTCGGCCATGTGGTTGTCGGCCGGGTGCAGCGCCGCCTGCAGGCCCTCGTAGCGCTCCAGGAACCAGGCCGCCGCGTTCACGTGGTCGGGGTGGCCGTGGGTGAGGATCAGGAGGGCGGGTTTGAGGCCGAGCGCCAGTATCTCTTTTTCTATCTTCGCGCCTTCCCAGCACGGGTCTATGACCGCGCATTCGGGGCCGTCGCCCTCCCAGGCCAGGTAGCAGAAATTGTCCATCGGCCCGGCGCCGATCTGTTTAACGTTCATTTGTCCTTTTCCTTTTCCGAAGGAGGGGGGAAGCGGAACTCTATTTCCCCTTCCCTGAGCATGCCCAGTTCCCTGCGGGCGTTGTATTCCACGCTCTCGGTCCTGGCGGTCTCCGCGGCCGCTTTCTTAAGGTCCTCGCTTTCGGCCCTGAGCTCGGCCAGCCGCCTCTTCATCTTGAATACTTCTATCTTGTTGGAGACCAGCGAGCGGAAGCCGGGATTGGCCAGCAGCAGGACGGCCGCGGCCAGCGCGAGCAGCGCCAGCCCCGTCCTCCTCGTGATAAAGGCGTCTTTTTTTCGCATCCGGGAAAGTAGAGGGGGCGGCCGGAGGCGGTACTGGGACACCATGCCGCATGGTGTCCCCCGCTGATGGCCGCCCCGCGGCGGTATTTACTTGAAGCGGAAAGCCGCGTCCTTGGCGTACTTGGCCTTCTTGCCCAGTTCCTCCTCGATGCGGATGAGCTGGTTGTACTTGCAGAGGCGCTCGCTGCGGCACGGCGCGCCCGTCTTGATGGCGCCGGCGTTGGTGGCGACGGCCAGGTCCGCTATGAAGGCGTCCTCGGTCTCGCCCGAGCGGTGGGAGATGACGGTGGCGTAGTCCGCCTCGTGCGCCATGTTGATGACGCGGATGGTCTCGGTCAGGGAGCCGATCTGGTTGAGCTTTATGAGGATGGCGTTGCCGATATCCTCTTCGATGCCCCTCTTGAGGCGTTCGGGATTGGTGACGAATATGTCGTCGCCCACGATGCGGGCCTTCTTGCCGAGCTGCTTGGTGAAGTGCTCCCAGCCTTCCCAGTCGTCCTCGGACAGCGGGTCCTCGTAGGAGATGATGGGGAAATGCTTCTTCCAGTCGACGTAACGGGCCGTCAGTTCCTGGGCGGTCAGGTTGGCGCCCTCGAACATGTAGCTGCCGTTCTTGTAGAACTCGCTGGCGGCGGAGTCGAAGGCGATCTGCACTTCCTTGAAAGTGTAGCCGGCCTCCTTGATCGCTTTCACGATGGTCTCGATGACGGCCTCGTGCGTGAAGATCTTTGGGGCGAAGCCGCCCTCGTCGCCGACCGCGGTGGTGTAGCCGCCCTTAGCGAGGATGGCCTTGAGCGTGTGGTACACCTCGGCGCCCATGCGTATGGCGTCGGTGAACTTCGCCGCGCCCGTCGGGACTATCATGAACTCCTGGATGTTGATGCCGCTGTCGGCGTGCTTGCCGCCGTTGACGATGTTGAGCATCGGGGCGGGCAGCAGGAAGTCCTTGTGCTTTATGCCGTAGGCCTTGCGGATATAGGCGTAGAGCGGGAGCTTAGCCGACTGCGCGCCGGCGCGGGCCAGCGCCATGGAGACGGAGAGGATGGCGTTGGCGCCCAGCTTGCTCTTGGTCTGGGTGCCGTCGAGCTCTATCATCTGGTCGTCTATCTTCTCCTGCTCGGCCTTGAGGCCGATGAGCTCGGGGGCGATGAGCTTGTTGACGTTCTCGACGGCCTTGAGCACGCCCTTGCCGCGGTACCGCTTGCCGCCGTCGCGCAGTTCCAGCGCCTCGTGCGTTCCTGTGGAGGCGCCGCTGGGTACGGCGGCGCGGCCGAAGGAGCCGTCGGCGAGCAGCACGTCGGTCTCCACCGTGGGGAAGCCGCGGGAATCTAGTATCTCGCGGGCGGTCACTTTTTTGATCTTGGCGTCCATTTTGTTAGTTCTCCTTGGGGCTGAGCCCCGTTTCGATTTAAAACTTGCCGTCGGCGATCTTCCTGCCGGCGTCCACCAGCTTGGCCAGCCCGTTCTGCGAGGAGGCCTCGGCGTATATGCGCACCACCGGTTCGGTGCCCGAGGGGCGCAGGCCCAGCCAGGACCCGTCGCGCATTATGAACTTGAAGCCGTCGGTGTGGTCTATGCGCCAGACCGACGAGCCGCCTACGTTGAGCGGCGGCTTGGAGCTCAGCCTGGCCGCCAGGGCCGGCATGTCCGCGTCCGGTCCCAGGCGCAGGTTGACGCGCGTGTTGAGGAAGGTCCCGACCCGCTTGCGCAGGTCGGCCAGGACTTTCCCGAGCGGCTTGCGTTCGTAGGCGTAGAGCTCGGCCAGCAGCATGCAGGCCAGGATCCCGTCCTTCTCGGGCACGTGGTTCATGATCGACAGCCCGCCCGACTCCTCGCCGCCGATGAGGAACTGGCCGGTGCGCAGCATGTTGCCCACGTACTTGAAGCCGACCGGGGTCTCGCGGACCTCGAGGGAGTGGCTCTTGGCCACCGCGTCGGCGAAATGAGAGGTCATGACCGAGCGGGCGACCTTGCCCTTCATGCCGCGGTTGCGGACCAGGTGGTCCAGCAGCAGCGCCAGCACGTCGTTGGGGGCTATCCAGGTGCCGTCGGAGTCGATCACGCCGAAGCGGTCGCCGTCGCCGTCGCAGGCCAGGCCGAGGGCGAGCTTGCCCTTGAGCAC
>DNQL01000207.1:0-381 GCA_003500765.1 Elusimicrobiota bacterium
AAAAAGACCGCAAAGCCCAAAAAGACCGACATCCCCGGACAGGAGACATTATGGTGAAGAAAGAGAAGACCCAGGGTTTCGAGGAGAAGCTCGCCAAGCTCGAAGAGATAGTAGGCAAACTCGAGGACGAGACCACTCCGATAGAAGAGTCTCTCGAACTGTTCGAGGAAGGCGTCGGCATCTCCAAGGAGCTCTCGGAGAAGCTCGAGGAGATCAAGAAAAAGATAGAGGTCCTGCGCAAGGACGCCGAGGGCAAGCTCAAGCTGGAAAAATTCGAGGAAGCCCCCGAGTAATGAGAAACTATTCCCGGCTGTCTCCTTATGAGGAGGTAGACGGGCGGGCTACCCTCGGGGGCTTTCCGAAGCCACATCGGAGGCTTTC
>DNQL01000207.1:426-2925 GCA_003500765.1 Elusimicrobiota bacterium
GGCCGAGTTCGTGCCCGGCCGAGCGCAGCGCCGGGTGCATCCCGGAAAGCCGAACCCGTGGCGGAGTGAAAGCCTCCGAAGGGAGCCTGGCATTACATGAAAATACGACTGGACGTGGCCTGCGTGGAGCAGGGCTTCTTCGAGACCCGCGAGAGGGCCCTGCGCGCCATCATGGCCGGCCTGGTCACGCTCAACGGCCGCCCCGCCGAAAAGGCCGGCCAGCCCGTACGCGACGGCGACGTCATCGACCTCGTCCAGCCCGGCTGCCCTTATGTTTCCCGCGGCGGCCTCAAGCTCAGGGGAGCGCTCGACTACTTTAAAATAGATCCGAAGGGCCGGGCCTGTCTGGACGTGGGCGTCGCCACCGGCGGCTTCACCGACTGCTTCCTGCAGGCCGGCGCGCGCAAGGTCTACGCCGTTGACGTGGGCGAAGGCCAGATACACGAGCGGATAAAGGCCGATCCGCGCGTGATATTCATGCCCCGGACCAACGCCCGGTTCCTGAAGCCGGACCTGTTCCTGGAACGATCCGCCCTCTGCGCCATAGACGTGTCGTTCATCTCGCTCAAGCTCATCCTCGGTCCCGTCGCTTCCGTCATGGTCCCGGGCGGCGAGATAATCGCGCTGGTCAAGCCGCAGTTCGAACTGCAGCCCTCCGATCTGCGGAAAGGCATAGTGAAAGACGAGGAGACGCGCCAGAAGGCTATGGAAGGCATGCGCGCCTGGCTGAAAGAGTCGCTGCCCTCCGTCTCCGAGGCAGGACTGACCGATTCGCCTATCAAGGGAGCCAAAGGCAACCTGGAATTCCTCTGGCTGCTGAGGACGGCTTCCCTGTGAGTTTTCCCTACACGCTCTCCTGCGCCGTATGGGAGTTCACCCTCGCCTGCAACCTCGACTGCATTCATTGCGGCTCCAGCGCCGGTTCGAAGCGCGAAAAAGAGCTCGATACGGACGAGGCTCTGAAACTTTGCGACGACCTGAAGGCCGCCGGCTGCGGGGGCGTGGCGCTTATGGGCGGCGAGCCGTTCCTGCGCGGGGATTTCTGGGCGGTGGCGTCGAAGATACGGGAGCTCGGCATGGAGCTCTCGGTCATCACCAACGGCACGGTGCGGCCGAAGGATGTCTTCAGCCGTCTAAAGGCTCTCTCGCCGCGCGCGGTGGCGGTCAGTATAGACGCGGCCGAGCCGGCGCTGCACGACCGCATACGCGGCCGGGAGGGCGCCTTCGCCGACTCCTGGTCGTTCATGAATGACGCGCTGGCCGCCGGCCTGCCGGTCAGCGTCATTACTACGGTTCACAAGCTCAACCTGGGCCAGCTGGCCGCCCTGCGGGAGAAGCTGAAAGGAAAAGGTCTCGCCTGGCAGGTGCAGACGGCCGGCGCCGAGGGCCGCAGGTTCCCCAAAAAGTTGCTGCTCGACCGCGACGAGTTCTACGCCGTGGGGATGTTCATAGAGTCCACGCGGCGGCGGTATAAGCCCGAAGACCTGGCGCTCATAGGCGCGCACGACCTGGGCTACAATTCGGCGCGGCTCATCAATGTGTCGCTTTACGAGAAATGGGAAGGCTGCCAGGCCGGCGTCTCGATACTCGGGATACGCAGCGACGGAGGCCTTATCGGCTGCCTGGCCATAAACGACGACAGGTTCGTGGAGGGCAACGCGCGAACGACCCGGGTTAAGGCTTTGTGGCGCGGCCGCTCGGCTTTCCCCTATACCCGCAATTTCCGCAAAGCGGACGCCGGCCCGGAGTGCGCGGAGTGCCGGCACCTCGACTCCTGCAAGGGCGGCTGTTCCGAGATGTCGCTGATGAAGACGGGCCGGCTTCACAACGACCCCTACTGTTTCTACGCCATAGAGCGGGCCGACGGCTCGGGCCCGAGCAAGATGGAGAGGCTTCGCGACTTTTTCGACCAGTGCAGCCGCCCCGGTTCGCTGCGGCGGCTGTCGCGCGTATTCTCGGGCAGGAGGCGGCGCCGTGAAACTTAATATCGGCTGCGGCAACGACCGTCGGACCGGCTGGGTGAATATAGACTTCTCGCCGGATTCCGCCGCGGATAAGGTCATGGCGGCCGAGAACCTGGACCTGCCCGACGGCTGCGCGCAGGAGGCGGAGGCCCTTCACCTGGTCGAGCATCTCGGTTATTTCCGGACCAGGTATTTTTTGTCGGAATGCTTCCGGACGCTGCGGCCCGGCGGCCGGCTGGTCATCGAGACGCCCGACATCATAAAAACCTGCTCCGCTTTCTCGGGAGCGAAGGGTCCGGAGGAGCGCGAGGCTCAGCTGGGCTGGATATACGGGCCTGAGACCGCCGGCATGGGCCACCGTTACGCTTTCCCCGAGGAACTGCTCAAAGAACTGGCCCGCAGGGCCGGCTTCGATGTAATTTCGACTGAAAGCAGGACCTATCATCCCGGGCGCGCGGCGCTGCGCTTCGAGCTGCGCCGGCACGAGGAGGACAGGGCCGCCGCCTGCCAGGCCGCTCTGCGCAAGGCCGTGACG
>DNQL01000056.1 GCA_003500765.1 Elusimicrobiota bacterium
GGCGGGTTTCGCCTCGCTCTCGAGCCCCGCCGTCATACCGGACCGGCAGAACCAGGACGCCGAACTTGCCGTCTACGCTTCCGACAGGCTCACCCTCTCCGGCTCCTACAGCAGCTACACGGACAATCTCGACGACGATCCGGCCAAGACCAAGACCACCCAGACGCAGACGAACCTTTCCAGCGCGCTGAAGCTGTTCCGCGCCACGCTGGTAAACCTCTCGCTGATGACCAACGCCAGCGTCGGCGAGCCCAGCACCGTGCAGGACAACCAGACGACCACCATGAACCTGACCGTCTCGCAGCCGGTCAGGGCCCATACTTTCAATTTCGGCATGCAGACCAGCGAATTCACCGATAACACCGGTCTCTCTCACGACCTGTCGTCTTCGCTGCTTTCGCTGAGCGGGTCTTTCAGGGTGAGCTCCAGGTTCTCCGCTTCGGGCGGCTTCGTCAATTCTTCATCCGAGGACAAGGTGGATTCTTCCAAGACGGACAATACCTCCCTGACCGCCAATTTCACCTATTCGCTTCCCGCCCGGGGCCTGGCTTTCCAGCTTTGGGGCACTATGACTTCGGGCGAGAGCGATTCGCCGACGGCCCCGTCCGAGACCTCCACCGTCTCGCTGAACCTGGAAACCATCTGGCTCAAGAACAAGGTTTCAAAGTTCGTCTTCGGCCTGGGGGTCTCGTCGAGGACGGATAAGATAAACCCCGCCAACGACCTGAGCCAGCTGAGCGTCCTCACCCGCTACAATTACTCGTTCTGAAAATGAGGAACCCCGCGGGACGGGCGTCCGCGCGGGGTTCTTTTGTTTTTTCGGTTCAGTTGCGGGCGGCTTTGCGGCGCGCGTCGGCGGCTTTTTCCACTTCGTCCAGGGCCGCCAGGTATTCCGGCAGCTGCTCGTCGCCGGGGGAGACCCGCAGCGCCTTCTGCCAGGCCTGGCGGGCCTGGCGGTAATCCTTGAGCTGCAGGTAGGTGGAGCCCAGGCGCTTGAGGCTGAGCGCGTCGTCTGGCTCCAGCCTCAGTATGTATTCCAGCTCGCGTATGGCCAGGTTGAACCTGGCGTCGTAGATGTGCTGCAGGGCGGTCTCGCGCTTGTGGTCGAGTATCGGCGTCCCCGGCAGGCGGGTATCGAGCAGTTTGTAGTCGGGATGATGCTTTTCTATCGTCCCGACAAGGGCGGACAGCCTCTTGTCCGATGGGGATAGTTCGGCGGCGTAGCGCAGCGCGTCGTAGGCGAAGGGGTGGTCCTCCTCTTCCCCGGCGTAATAGACCAGGCCCAGCGCCGCGGCGTTCCAGGCCTTGCCGGAGGAGGGTTTGTCCCTCACCGTCAGCATGATGTCCTTGAGGCGCTCCTGCAGGCGCAGGAAAAGCGGGTTTTTAGGGTCGGAGGCCAGCAGTTTCTCCACGGTGAGCAGAGCTTCGCTCCATTTGCCGGCCGCCAGCTGCCGGGCGTAATTCTTCTTCTCCGAATTCCATAGCTCGTCCATACGGCGGCGGGCCTCGTTTATCATGTTGCGCGCCGTGACCTGGTCGGAATCGAGCTTGAGCACCAGGTTCCAATTCTCGATGGCCTTTACCAGGTCGCCGGCCACGTAGTACTCGAAAGCCTTGTCGTAATACCGCTTGAGCTGGGCCGGGTCGGGGGGAGTCTGGGTGAAGGCCGGCCCGGCGGCCAGGACCAGGAAGAGCGTCAGGGCGCGGATGTTCATGAGATCTTCTCCTCTCTCAGCACGGTTATCTCTATGCGTCGGTTGCGGGCGCGGCCTTCCTCGGTGTCGTTGGGCGCCGCGGGCCGGTACTCTCCGTAGCCGAAGGCCCCGAAGCGCTCCGGCGGCACGCCCTCGGACGCGAGGAACTCTATGACGGAGAAAGCGCGCATCAGCGAGAGCTCCCGGTTGGAGGAGAACTTGCGCCCTATCACGCGCGCCGCGTCGGTGTGGCCGTCCACCAGTATCTGGTTCGCCATGGCCCGGAGGCCCGAGGCGACGGGGGCCAGCATTTCGCGGGCGCCGGGCTTAAGGCTGGCCGAGCCGGAATCGAAAAGTATCGGGGCGGGGAAGGTCAGCTTTATCATGGTGGTGGTGACCTCCATGCTGAGCGTGCCGGCCTCTATCTGTTTCTTGAGCTCCCGCTCCATGCGGCTGGCGGCGTCGGCCTCCTGGAACCTGCGCTCGGCTTCCTTGACGCCCAGGTCTCCCTGCATGATGGCCACGGCTTTATCCATGTCGAGCGCGAGCGCGTAGGAGAAGCCGTAGAGCGCGAGGAATAGGATGACCAGGCAGGTCATCAGGTCCGCGAAGGGGATCATCCAGAGCTGGGTCTTGTTGGTCTCTATCATTCGCGCTTCACCACTATTTCTATCCGGCGGTTGAGGGCCCGGCCCTCCCGGGTGGAGTTGTCGCCGACCGGCCGGTGCTCGCCGTAGGCCGCGGCGACCATGCGCTCCTCCGGCAGATAGCTCTTCGCCGCGATATAGTCCAGCACCGCGCTGGCCCTGGCGGCCGAGAGCTCCCAGTTGGTGGAGTAATCGCCGCTCTTTATGGGGATATTGTCGGTGTGGCCCTCTATGACCACGTCGTTCTTTTTCAGCTCCGCCATCAGGCGTCCGACGGCGTCCAGCGTTTCGCGGGCGCGGTCGCTGAGGCGGGCCCCTCCCGAGGGGAAAAGTATCGGCGCGGCGATGTTTATGCGTATCTTGGTGTCGGTGACCTGGACTTCCGCCAGGTCCTTGAGGCCCGACTTTTCCAGCTCGCGGGCCAGTTCGTCGGCGATGTCGGTCTCCAGCATCTTCTGTATGACGTCCTCGGCCTTCTTCTCCTTCTCCTCCACGGCGTCCACTTCGTGGTTGAAGCCTTCGATGAAGCCGGCCTGCACTTCGGGGTTAAGGGTGAAGACGTAGAGGATGAGGAAGAACAGCATGAGGTTGGTCATGATGTCCGAGAGCACCACCAGCCACAGGGGGTTCTCCTGGGTCCTGCTGCTGGCGTAGCGCTTGATGAAAGACTTCATTTTTTGGCGGCCGCGGCCATGCGCGCCTTGCGGCGCAGGGCCAGCGAGAGGTAGCCCTCGAGCTTCTTGGAGACCAGCCACGGCACGTCGCCGTTATAGACGGCGAGCACGCCCTTGGCGATGATCTCGCGGCTGAGGATGTCCTCGTCGGAATAATAGTTTAGCTTGCTGGCGATGGGGAGGAATACGAAGTTGGCCGAGAAGATGCCGTAGAACGACGCGGTCATGGCTATGGCCATGGAGGAACCCATCATCTGCGGGTTCTGGATGTTGCGCAGCACCTGCACCACGCCGACCAGCGTGCCCAGCAGGCCGAAGATGGGGGCGAAGGTGCCGGCGGCGGAGAAGATGTTGGACTGCTGCTGGTGGCGCAGCCTGGTGGTGTTTATGTCGTGCTCCATCCGCTCGTGGAGGACGTCGGCGTCCACGCCGTCGAGCATCATCTGGGCCGAGTCGGCCAGGAAAGGGTGGGGCAGCCTCGGGATCTCGGCCGTGAGGGCCTCGAGGCCGTTGCGGCGGGCTATCTCGGACATGCGGACGATGGAGGCGATCAGGACGCTGATCGGGGGGCGCTTGGGGGGGAAGACGACTATCTTCATCGAAGACCAGCTGAACTTGAGCGCTTCCCAGGGGTAGGCGATCATCACGGAGCCCAGCGTGCCGCCGAAGATCAGGATTATGGCCTCGGGGTTGAGCAGGAACTTGAGCATCCCCGACATGTAGAGGACGGAGAAGATGACGCCGGAGCCGATCATCGCCCCGAGTACTGTCATTAAGTCCATAGTTTATCCAGCTCCTGTTAAAGCTCTAGGGTTTAGGCGCGGGCGCCGGCTTGGGCGCCGCGGCGGGG
>DNQL01000312.1:0-1857 GCA_003500765.1 Elusimicrobiota bacterium
GCGGGGGGCGCCGCCATGCTCGCCGCCGGCCTCATCCTGCTGGCCTCGCCCTTCCTGAAACTTTCACGCGGCTGCCCGGCGGCCCTGCCGGCCGCCGGCAAGACCCTGCCCTTTTCGCTCGGTTTCCTCACGGGCCTGAATTTCTGCCCTCCCGTGCTGGCCGGGCTGATGCGCCTGGCTTCGCTTCCGGACTTCGTATCCGGCCTCGTTTATTTCGGCGGCTTCTTCGCCGCGACGGCGCTTTTCCTCCTGCCCGCGCTTATCCCGGTCCCCTTCCTGACGGACCGGGTGAAGGGCATCGGCCGCATGGCCCTCTTCCTCTCCGGCCTCTGGCTGGCCGGCAACGGCGTCGCTTCTCTCATTTGACTAAAATCATAGGTCTTTAGGCCTAAGCCGGCCTGGGACTATTGACCTTGTTGACGAAAGTCATGTAGGATACAATCTATATATTGAGTATAGTCAACCGGCCGTACCAGGAGAAACGAATGATCAGGCTGCTGCTGTCCTTAACTTTCTTGGCCTCCCTCTCGGCGAACGCTTTCGCCGCCGGGACTCCCGAAAAACCCTCGCTTTCCTTCGACCAGCTTTTAAGATCGATGTCGTCCGCTTACGAGGCGCCGCCCGCCCCGGTCATAGAAGAGACCGTCTCCGCGGCGGTCAAAGCCCTCGACGCGGACCCCAGGCTCTGGATCACGGTGGCGGCCTCCACCAAGGAAGAGCGCACCCGCCTGCTGGAAATGGGGCTTTCGATAGAGGAAGTCACGCCGACCGCCGTCTCCGGTATCATTCACCGCGACTCCATGCCCGCCTTCGAGACCAAGAGCGTGAGCGTGATCTCCCGCATGCCGCTCTCGCAGTTCGCGGTTTCCGCGTACAAGGATTTTCCGTCCCAGGACGCCGTCTATCACAATTACCAGGAGATGTACGACCGCCTCAAGGCGCTCGAGATCGCCAACCCCGACATCGCCTCCCTCTTTTCGATAGGCAGGACCTCCGAGGGCCGCGAGATCTGGACGCTGCGCGTGAATTCCTCGGCCAAGGGCACCAGGCCCTCCTCCAAGCCCGGAGCCGTCTTCCAGGGCGCCCATCACGCCCGCGAGCATCTCAGCGTGGAAGTGCCGCTGCTCTTCGCGGTCTGGCTGCTGGAGCACCGCAACGACGCCGAGGTGAAGAAGTTCATCGACACCCTCGATATCTACATACAGCCGATGATCAACCCCGACGGCGCGGAATACGACATCACCGACGGCAAGTATAAGTGGTGGCGCAAGACCCGCAGCCCGCAGGGCGGCGGCAACTTCGGCGCGGACCTCAACCGCAACTACGATTCCTGGTGGTGCCAGGCCGGCGCTTCCAACTCTCCCTGGGCCGACACCTACTGCGGGCCCTCGGCCTTCTCCGAGCCCGAGAGCCGCGCCGTGCGCGATTTCGTCAAAGCGCGCCCCAACCTCAAGACGATGATCAGCTACCACACCTACGCCGAGCTGATACTCTACCCGTGGGGCGGCAAGTACGAGGATATCCCCGACCAGAACGACCTGAAGGTATTCAAGACCCTGGCCGAAGGGATGGCCCGCCTGACCGGCTATACCGCCCAGAAGTCCAGCGACCTCTACGCCGCTACCGGCGACAGCTGCGACTGGGCCTACGCCGAGGCCGGCATCTTCGCTTTCACCTTCGAGCTGACCCCCCGGGGCGGCTGGGGCAGCAGCGGCACCTTCTATCCCGGCGCCGGCGTCATAGAGAAATCGGTGCGCGACAATGTGCAGGCGGCGCTCTACCTCCTGCGCAATACCAGCGACCCGCGCAAGGCCGCGGCCGAATAAGCCGGTAAACCGGGGACAGTATATTTAATTC
>DNQL01000312.1:1874-2598 GCA_003500765.1 Elusimicrobiota bacterium
GAATTAAATATACTGTCCCCGGTTTCCTTTTATTGACCCTCCGACGGGGGAAAAGTTACCATTTCCTTCCCGATGATCCGATATAGATTCATAAAGAAACCTTCATCCTCCGACCTGCGCGGTATAGAGGCACTGTACCGGGCGCAGGGCTGGTGGAAGCCCTCGGACAGGAGAGCCGGGCTCAGGCGCCTGGTGGAGCGCAGCCTCTGCTTCATAGTGGCCGAGGAGGGCGGGGTCATCGCCGGCATGGGGCGGGCCATAGACGCCCATTCCGCCGAGGCCTACCTGCACGATATAACGGTGTCCCGGGAGTTCCGCGGCCGCGACATCGGCTCGGGCCTGGTCAGGCGCATGCTCAGGCGGCTCAAGTCGCTCGGCGTGGGCTGGGTGGGCCTTATCTCCTCCAATAATTCCTGGCCTTTCTACCGCCGCCTGGGCTTCGTCACGCCGCGCGGCGCGCGCGCCATGATGAAGGGCGGCACCAATGTTTAAGCCGCTCGGGCCGGGTGATTACGGCCGTCTTAAACCGTATTTCGAAGGACAGGGCTACCAGCTCTGCCCTTATTCGCTGGCCTCGATGATAATCTGGGCCGGCTGCGTGCACGACGCCTTTGTCCTGGAGGAGGGAGGCTGCGCCTGGTTCGCCGAGCACGAGCACGGCGAGGGCGGCCGGCGCCGCCTGCTGCTGCCCGTCTGCCGCCCTTTCCGCATGCCAGCGCCGGCC
>DNQL01000122.1 GCA_003500765.1 Elusimicrobiota bacterium
GGCGGCCTCGACGGCCACGGGTCCGGCTGCCGAGAACAGCGAGTCCAGCGCGGACGGCTGTCCCGCGTGAGCGGCAGCGGACATGAAGATAGAGATACCTGCAACGTATAACGTTTTTTTCATAAAAGCACGAGCCTCCGAAATATAAACTTCTATATTCCCGATACTTTGTGCCAGTTCCGATGGTGGGTGGAAGACTAGCGCGCCCTGGGACCCTCGTCCCCGGGACATCACCGGGCGCGGTGTTTTGGTGATTTATGGAAACGCGCCGGCTTGTAAGATACGGTAAAACTGCCCTGTTATTATACAAAAAAACGGGGAGGGCTATAAGCCCTCCCCGCGGGTCCGCCCCGAAGGACGGACTAGGGCTTGTCGATCTTGCAGGTGTTTATTCCCAGCAGACGATAAAGCCCGCACCAGCCGACCAGGCCTGTCAGCAGGGCGACCCCTCCCGCCGCGATCACTATTATCTGCGGCAGTCCGGCGCCCGCCATCCCCGCCAGGCCGAAGCCCAGCAGCGCCAGGCCGGCGATTATCCTTATGATCCTGTCCGCTCCGCCTACGTTCTTGGTTATCATTTTCCCTCCCCCGCCGCGTCGCTGTCGACAACGGCCTTAAGCAGCATAGATTCGGGCTGCGCGCCCACCAGCCCCATTCTATCATTGATCACGATCTTGGGCACGCCCTGCACCTCGTATTTAGCCGCCAGCTCCCGGAACTCCTCCACCTCCACCATCTCCGCCGTAACATTAGGCGAGGCGATGGCGAATTTATGGGCCAGCATCACGGCCGAGGGGCAGTACGGGCAGCCGGGCGTGACGAAGACCTTTATGTTCACGGGGCCCTTGAGGTTTCCGAGGGCGGCGACGGTCTCGGGCTGAAGGTCCGCCTTGCCGGCCGAGGCGGCTTGTATGGCCTCTATCAGCGAGACGAACTCGTAGCCCGCGGGGACGCCGTTGAAGCGCACCCGCCGGCCCGAGGCCGGGCTTTCGACGAATATCGACGGGGTCAGCGCGGCGCCGTACTCGGCGGCCTTCGACTCGTCCGTAACGCGGTTGTGTATCTCGAGGGTTATCTTGTCGGAAAGCGCGGCCGTCTCCCGCAGCAGGTCCTCGGCCGGGCCGCAGGTCTGACACAGAAGATTTTCCTTGAACAGCACCAGCTTCACCGGCCCGGAGAGGCCTGCAAAAGCCTTCTTAAGTTCTTCGGCCGTAGCCGCGTCGATTATCATATGGCACCTCCCTACTTCCTCTATTGGATGCCTTACGCGGTGAAAAGTTTCAGTGAAAAGTCACAGACAGTCCAGGACGCCGGTAAAATCGGGGGAGGGCTCGGCCTCGGCGGTTATCTTTTTACCTGACAGAGAGAGGAAAGATAGTTTCCACGAATGGAGCATGAGCCGGGGATACTTCTCCTGCAGCGCCTTCTCGCCGTAAAGCGGGTCGCCCACCAGCGGATGGCCTATGTAGTAAAAATGGACGCGTATCTGGTGGCGGCGGCCGGTCTTGAGGTCCACCTCCAGCAGCGTGGCCGTCTTGAGCCGGCCTATCACCTTATAGCAGGTCACCGACGGCTTGCCGTCGAAGCCGACGCCCATGCGGCCGGAGCCGTACTCCTGCACCGGCTTGTCTATCTCCCCCTCGTCGTCCTCCATGCTGCCGTGAGCGGCGGCCAGGTAGAGCTTGGACACTTCCCGCCGCTCGAACTGGCCGCAGAGCCAGGCGTGCGCCTTGCGGCTGCGCGCGAAGACCGCCGCGCCGCTGACCTCCCGGTCCAGGCGGTGGACGGTGAAGACCTCGCCGTGCTCGTCGCGCAGCAGCTCCAGCAGGCTGCGGCTTTCGGCCAGCGTGCCGCGGGCCGGGATGGTCAGCATGCCGGCCGGTTTGCAGGCGATGATAAAATCGTCGTCGATATAAAGAACTTCGGGCAGCGCCATTATTCCGCCTTTACGGCGTGCTCCTTCATATAGAAATAGCCGGCCAGGGCGGAGGTCACGCCGCCGAGCGACAGAAAAAGCATGGCCAGGAATATCGCCACGGCCAGCCCGGAGGCGTCGGATACAATGCCGATTATCGTGGGCGAGACGGCGTCGCCGAAAGCGTGCAGAATGAAGATGGCCACCGCGAAGGCCATGGAGCGTATCTTGAGCGGCGTCACCTCCACGATGGCGGCGTGGTACGGGCCCGAGTGCATGAAGATGAGAGTCTCGGCCATGAAGATCATAGCTATGGCCGTGTTGAAATTATCGGTCAGCACGGCCGCCAGGCCGAACGGGATGCTGCCGAAGAAGGTAAGGTAGCCGACTATGAAGTAGCCGCGCGGAGTGAACTTCTTGAGCCAGTCGGCCAACAACCCCCCCGCGGTGTTGCCGATGATGCCGGCGCACACCGTCACCGCGCCGAAGACGAAGCCGGCCTTGGCCACGTTGAGCCCGTAGGTCCGCACGAAATAGCTGGGCATCCAGGCCGCCAGCCCGCCGACGGAGAAGGTCGCTATCGCCATCGAGAAGGCGATGAGCAGGAAGGTCTTGTTGCGGAAAAGCTCGCGGTAATCGGCCATTCCTACCGCGCCGTTATCCTTCTTCTGCGGGTTCTCGCGCAGGAAAAGAGCGGCGGCGCCCAGCAGCGCCCCGGGCACGGCCACGATGAAGAAAGCGTTGCGCCAGCCGAAATGATGCCCCAGCCAGCCGCCCAGCAGGTAGCCGATGGCCGAACCCACCGGTATGGCCAGCGAGTAGAAGGCCATGACCCGCGCCCGGCTGCCGGGCGGGAACCATTCGGCGAGATACGACGGGGAGACCGTGCCGTAGCCGGCCTCGCCTATCCCCACCAGCGAACGGGACAGTATCAGCTGCGGATACGACTTTATGAGCCCGGAGAAGAAGGTGGCGGCGCTCCAGAAGATGGCGCTGGCGCCTATGACCAGCGGCCGGCGCACCCGGTCGCCGAACCAGCCGGCCAGCGGCGCGAAGAGCGTGTAGACTATCATGAACGAGGAGGCCAGGAAGCCCAGCTCGGTATCGGTGAGCCGCAGGTCCTCCTTGATCAGCGGAAAGACCGCGTAGAGTATCTGCCTGTCGATATAGTTGAACAGGCTGATGGCGAAGATCAGCAGCAGCACCCGGCGCGAGTATGAGCGGCCTTCCATGAGAGGTAATAATACTAATTTTGGTAATATGTTAATGTAATCCCGCTTTTAATGGAGGCATATGAAAAAGACCAAGTCGCCCGCTAAAAAGACCCAGCTCGCCTATAATCCCAAGAACGGCTACGAGAGGATCTCCCCCGCCGAGCTTAAGCGCTGCGAAGAGATCAACAAGGCGTACCTGGAATATATCGGCAAGTCCAAGACCGAGCGCGAGGCCCACGACGAGGCCGTCACGCTGCTGCAGGCCGCCGGCTTCACCGATATGCGCGTCAACGAGGCCTCCGGCGCCAGGCTCAAGCCCGGCGACAAGGTCTACCGCTCGGCCGAGGGCAAGACGCTCATGGCCATAGTCGTCGGCAAGCGGCCGCTCGAACAGGGCATGCACATAGTCGGCGGCCACACCGACTCCCCCCGCATCGACCTCAAGCAGAACCCGCTCTACGAGAATTCCGGGCTGGCGCTGTTCGACACCCATTACTACGGCGGCATCAAGAAATACCAGTGGGTCACCATACCTCTGTCGCTGCACGGCGTATTCGTCAAGCCCGACGGCAAGAAGATCAAGGTTAATATCGGCGAGGACCCGGGCGACCCGGTGCTCTGCATCACCGACCTGCTGCCGCACCTGGCGGCCGACCAGTACAAGAAGACGATAGGCGAGGCCATACCCGGCGAAGGCCTGGACGTGGTCGCGGGCTCCATCCCTTCCCCCGATAAGAACAGCAAGGAGAAGGTCAAGCACAACATCCTTTCCCTGCTCAACAAGAAATACGGCGTGACCGAAGCCGACTTCCAGTCCGCCGAGCTCGAGATAGTCCCCGCCGCCGCGCCGCGCGAGGCCGGCCTGGACCGCTCGATGGTCCTGGCCTACGGCCACGACGACCGCGTCTGCGCCTGGGCGGGCCTCAAGGCCCTGCTGGACGTCAAAGGCGTGCCGGAATACACCTCCTGCGTGCTGCTCTGCGACAAGGAGGAGGTCGGCTCGATGGGCGCCACCGGCATGGCCTCGAACCTCTTCGAGAACGCCGCCTCCGAGCTGCTCAACCTCACCACCGACTCCTACAGCGAGCTGGTCCTCAAGCGCGCGCTGCACAACTCCTGGATGCTGTCGGCCGACGTCAACGCCCTCTTCGACCCCATGTTCCCCTCCGTCTCCGACAAGCGCAACACGCCCCACCTCAATCACGGCGTCTGCGTCACCAAGTACACCGGTTCGCGCGGCAAGTCGGGCTCGTCCGACGCCAGCGCTGAGTTCATGGCCCATATCCGCCGCATCTTCGACCGCGGCGGCGTCATCTGGCAGACCGGCGAACTGGGCAAGGTGGACCAGGGCGGCGGCGGCACCATCGCCTACCTGATGGCCCGCTACGGCATGCAGGTGGTGGACTGCGGCGTGGGGCTCTTCTCGATGCACGCGCCGATGGAACTGGCCGGCAAGCTGGACATCTACATGGCCTACAAGGGCTACCTGGCCTTCCTCAAAGACGGCAGAAAATGAACATCGAGATAATAGTCACCGGCGGGACCTTCGACAAGGAGTACAACGAGCTCGACGGCACGCTGTTCTTCAAGGACACCCATATCCGGGAGATGCTCACCCTGGGCCGCTCGCGGCTCAGGGTGCGCGTCAAGCCGCTGATGATGATAGACAGCCTCTTCATGACCGCCGCTCACCGCGCGCGGATACTCAAAGAGTGCCTGGCCTCCAAGGAGAAGCATATCGTAGTCACGCACGGCACCGACACCATGCCGGAGACCGCGCGCGCGCTGGGGCCGAAGATAAAGGACAAAACCGTCGTCCTCACCGGGGCGATGGTCCCCTACAAGTTCGGCTCCTCCGACGGGATGTTCAACCTGGGCTCGGCGCTGAGCTTCGCCCAGGTGCTGCCGCCCGGCGTCTACATCGCCATGAACGGCCGGTACTTCAACTGGTACAATGTGCGCAAGAACAAGCGGCTGGGCGAATTCGAGGAAGTTTCCTGACCCCTCGTTCCCGCCCTTAAAAGAAGAGCCCCGCGCGCAGGCGCGGGGCTCTTCTTTTTAAGAACCGACTTTAGTCCGCTCCGGCGGCCTCCAGGGACTTTATCAGCCAGCCGGCGTCTTCCCTGATTATCGTCAGGGCCTCGTCGGTTACAAAGCGCTTGACCGCCTTCTTGTGCTTGTGCCAGTCGTCGCGGTCCCACTCGCGCCAGAAGCCCCCGAACTCGGCGTCTTTGCCGTGCTCTTTGCGGAAGGCCGCCCATTCGCGCTCTTCATCGCAGTCGGCGGAGTTGTCGCATTTGCGGTTGGCAAGCTCCAGGCGCTTGATAAAGAGCTTCAGGACGGCGACAGCGGGCTGGCAGCCCTTATCTTTTTTACCTTTGCGCCTGTCGCAGACGCCGGCGAGTTTCTCGGCCAGGTCTATGTTCTTTGTAAGGCTGCGGGCGAATTTCTCGTCGCCGAGCTGGTTAAGCTGCCGGGCCACAACTAAATCCTGCCGAATGGTGGCGAATGTAACCTGTTTATGGAACACAATAACCAAACCGGGCTCGGCGGAATAGGTAAATTGGAACTCTTGATTTTGGCCAGGGAACATTGTCCCTTTGATGGAGGCTTGCTCCATCGGGACCCTACCGCTGGAGTCCCGGGGATCTACAAGCAACGCATAAGCGACTGGCGAAGTTGTCTCCCTAAGACTGAACACAGACGCGCGGTAAACTCCGGATGAAACATTTTGATTTATTGAGACATCGACATGTCCAGTAGGCGCCGGAACCCCCGTCTCATAATTGCCGATGGATGCCTCGAACGCGGCGTTCGAATGGGGTATTTCATGAACCCAACTTAATGGTTCCCCATTTTGGTCGGCAGAAACAATCCCCGTCTTTCTGCCGATGGGGTCTATTAATACGATTGACGCATCAGGAGGATTGCTTGTCAACAGGCTAACGAACAGACCAGTTTTGTCATCACTAGCCCTTGCGGGAGAACAACAAGCAAAAACCACCACAAAACAAGCGACGATCTGAAGTGTTTTATTGTGGCGCATAGCGGCGCACCCCCATAAGCAAAAGATTTGTATCGTTGGGATCATATAACGCCATTACGGCAGCGGTGCCGGGGTCGACAACTATGTAGTTGGCTCCGCATCTGCCAACAGCAAGAATAAAATGAGGGAATTGCCTCCCCGGCCGCTGGGTTCGCAATACGACGGGACGTCTTAAAAGCAAATCCGCATCAATGGCCTCACGCAAATTATCTCTGGTAAAGAAGGGGAAATCCCAGGCGCCGGTATAATGAAGACCAGTCGCCGTAGGGACGTTTCCCACTCTTTCCCATAAAATGTCGTCATTAGAATTGTATACATGGCTGACAATCATGTCTTGGTTAAGCAGTCTTGGATCTGTTTGATTGTCTGGGTTATGAAAATTAAGCATATTCGCGACTGAAGTCAATGCACATCCGACGGCACCGATCGTGTTTGCCGGCGGATTATTGCCAAGTATTTGAGTGCCCCATCGTGGATCCGCCTGGCGGAACTCATCCGTGGCAAGTTTGCCGCAGCAGGTGAAAGTGACCGTACTGGCGGACGCCTCGCAGGTGTTGCAGGCGGCTGTTACGCCGTATTCGGCGGGGATATTGCCGAGCTTGAGCAGCACGTCGGCAAGGCCGTTGACAGAGGCTTCAGTAGATTTGCTTAACTCCTGCCCCTGCGCGCCGACAGGCCATGTGGAGATGCTGAAATCCACTTTTACGCCGGAAGCCGGATTAGTGGTTCCGAAGATGTTCACAAGGCTGACCAAAGACTCGCTCCAAGCGTTTACCGTCACAATGTGCGGCTCCGGAGGCGCGTATTTACGAAGCGAATACTTCTCCACGGGAACAGCCGTCGTCACCCCCTGCGGTGAGTTCGACAGCCCGCTGATATTGCCGGCCGCGTCGGCGGTCTTTATGGCGAAGAACCAGGTCGTGCCGGGCATGAGACCTATTATAG
>DNQL01000171.1 GCA_003500765.1 Elusimicrobiota bacterium
GCGCCGCGCGCAGGGCGGCCGGCAGCGACAGATAGCGCTCGAGCCGCAGCGCGCCCAGGTGACGAGGGTAGCCGCCGAAAAGTTCGTCCCCCCCGGTGCCGGTCAGCGCGGCTTTCACCTTGGCCGAGGCGGCTCTCGTTATGAGATAGGTCGGTATGGCGGAGGAATCGGCGAAAGGCTCGTCGAAGCCGCCGGCGAGGTTCGAACAAACATCGGCCACCCCGCCGGGAATTTCCAGCCTCTCGTGGCGCAGGCCGAAGGCCGAGGCGGCCAGAGCCGCTTTTTCCGTTTCGTCGTAGGCGGCGTCGGCTCCGGAAAAGCCGGCGGAGAAAGCGGTGACCGAAGCGCCCGCCGGACCCAGGCAGGAGGCGATGGCCGCGGAATCCAGCCCGCCGGACAGCAGCAGTCCCAGCGGCACGTCGGAGACCAGCTGCTCCCTGACGGAGGCGTCGAGGGCCGCCATGGCGCGGTCGCGCAGCTCGGCCTCCGGGACCCCGGCGAGGTTCTCCGGCCGCAGCTCCCAGTACCTGCGTATCTCGGTGCGGCCGCTGCCGCGCAGCAGCACGCAACCGCTCTCCAGCTTCTTCACGGCCCTGAACGCCGTCAGCGGCGCGGGGACCCTCAGCAGCGTGAAATACGCGTCCATGGCCGCCGGGTCCAGGTCCCGGGGTATCCTGTCGCAGAGCAGCAGCGCCTTCAGTTCAGAAGCGAAGAAAAGCGCGCCTCCGGCCTCGGCATAGTAGAGAGGCTTTACGCCGAACTGGTCGCGCGCCAGCAGCAGGCGCGCTCGCCGGGAATCCCATATCGCGAAAGCGAACATCCCGCGCAGCGAAGAGCACAGGTCCGGCCCGTGCTCCTCGTAAAGGTGGACGAGGACTTCGGTATCGGAGGCCGTGGAGAACCTGTGCCCCCGCTTCTCCAGGTCCGCGCGCAGTTCTTTGTAGTTATATATCTCCCCGTTAAAAACGACGACTACGCTGCCGTCCTCGTTCTTCACAGGCTGGCGGCCGGTGTCGAGGTCTATTATCTTCAGGCGGCGGTTGGCCAGGCTGGCGCGCGAACCGTCGTGATGGAACCCGTCCTCGTCCGGTCCGCGGTGGCGCAAAGACCCGGCCATCGCCGCCAGCAGGGCGTCGTTCTTATAATCGGTGAATCCGCAGATGCCGCACATTAAGACATGCCTCTCATGGGCTTTCCCTCTCCCCTCCGCCCACCGGGTAAATTGAATATCTGCCCCGCCTGAATAACGGTGGTTCCGGGGTTTGCGCCTCGTCCGCAAGGAGCACATAATCAGCTCCGTACCTGGAAGCCGCTTTTCTTATAGTCCCCAGGTCCCCGCTCCGGTAGGCGGCGGCGACGTCTCTGTAGGTTTTGAACCAGTATTCAAGTATTTTAGAATCCGTGAGAGAAGAAAGCGTTTTAAACGAGACCACTATCGCCCGCCGCGAGTAAACCGAAAAATGATTCGCCCCGTCGGGAGGGATGAGGAACACCGCGTCGACGGGAGTAAGGGACCTGGCCGCTTCCGCCACGGCTAGAAAATCGTCTTTCTCGGAAGCCGTCACTTCAGCCCGGCGGCCTTGCCCAGACCCGCGACTGAAAGTAACGGGGCTGGTATACAGAAGGTTAGCAAGCACCAGGAGAGCCAGCAGTCCCTTGAGATACGGCGAGCCCCGCCGCGCCATGACCGGGACGGCGCAAGCGGCCCCGACGGACAGGAAAACGAGATGATACAGGCGGCCCAGTCTCAGCGGCAGCAGGGGCAGCGCCGCGGGGATCAGATAAACCAGAACCCCCGCCACTATAATAACGGCAACGACCGGGACAGTCAGGAGAAAAGAACGCAATTTAAAATTTTTGCGGACACAGTCCGGGCAGGCCGCGAAACCGGCGAGACCAAGTGCCAGGGGGAGGGAGAAATTACGGGAGAACTGGCCCAGGATCACTCCGGCACGGGGATAGACATCGTCCCCGCACCTGAAATTTAACGCCTGCACGGCCGTTTCGGTCAGAGGCGGCGCCGCGCGCAGGAGCGCGGGGAAATGATACAGGACGAACGGCACTATGAAGGCCGCTCCCAGTGATAGCGCTTCGCGACTGCGTTTCATTATAACGGATATAAGAACGAAGGCCGCGGCCAGCTGCATCGGATAGACCGGGTAGAACCAGGAAGCCAGACCCAGGAAAACCCCGATAACGATATGCGCGCGAAGCGTTCCGTGCGCTAAGAGGCCCCAGAAAAGCCAGGGAGTCACGGCATCTATGAAAATACGGGGCTGGTAGTTCCCCACATAAACGGCAAAACCGACCCCGCCCATCGCCTCGCGGGGGCGTATAAGAAGAAGCCCGGCCAGAAAGGCGGCGGCGGGATTGCCGGTCAAGGCACGGACCAGCACAAAAACCCCGGAAACGAAAACAAAGAGGAGAACTGTCGAGGACGAAAGAAGGAAGGTCTTCAGATCGCCCCCCGCAAATCGCAGGAGGCCCGACGATACATCCAGAAAAAAGCCCGTCGCTGTATGGAAATTGGCGAGGAAATAGTCTTTCGGGTAGAGAGAGGGGTCCGAATGCTTGAATATGACGGGAAGGTACGTAGCCTCGTCCCGGAAGAAATCTACAAAGCCGTCATAGATGAACCAGTGCCTGGCGGCGTAGACCGCGCAGATCGACATAAGCAGCCAGAGCCAAGTCCCGGGGGTCCATGATCCGGGACTCATGAGGCGGTCCTTAAACGTCATTTTAAGCGCTCCACGGCCGCCGGCCCGGGGCCGAGACCGTAAAATTCGCAGTGCGCCGAAATAAATATCTCCTCGGTAAAACTTCCGGAAGCGCGAAGCCTCCCGGCCGCTCCCAGACTTTCAGCCAAAGGGATATCGTTCACGATTCTGGCGAGATTCTCCTTCAGCGCCGCCGCATCTCCCGGCGGAGAAAGGAGGAAATCTTTACCGTCCGAACCCGTCTCCCTGACCCCGGGAAGGTCCGAAACCGCCGCCGGCAACCCAAGGGCCATGGCTTCGATAAGGGTTATCGGCTGTCCTTCACGCAGCGAAGGCATCGCGAAAACGTCGCAAAGCCGCATGACGCGGGCCATATCCGCCCGGAAGCCGGCCCAGACTACACGGTCCCCGATCCCCAGTCCCCGCGCTTTCGCCCGCAGTTCCCCGCGCAAGTCCCCGTCCCCGATAATAAGGAGTTTCAACGTCCTTCCGTGACGGCCGGTCCGGCAAAGCGAAGCGAAAGACTCCAGCAATACGCCGAACCCCTTCTGCCAGACCAGGCGGCCGGCGGCCCCGATGACCATCGCGCCGGACAGGCCAAGCTCCGCCGCGAGCGCCCCATCCCTTGGCCTCACCGCGAAGAATTCCCCGCCGGCGCAGTTGGGGATGACCGTGATCTTCTCCGGGGCTATTCCATGCCCGGCGACGAGCCTCTTTTTAAGGTCCCTGCTGACCGTGATGAACCTCGAAGTGAACCTTTCTCCGAGAGCCCCGAAAAAACGGTAGACCGATCTGCGGACGAAACCGACGTCAAAACCTTCGACGGGCATCGCGACCGTGGAAACGTGTTCGACCCCGGCCAGGCGGCAGGCCAGGGCGGCGTAAAAATCGGCGCGGGCGCCCTGGCTGTGCACTATGTCCGGCCCGACGGAGCGTATCACCGCGAGCAGCCGAGATACGGCGCCTGGGTCCGCCAGGCTGTCCATCGGCGCCGGATGGAGGACCGAATGACCGGAGATTTCACCGCTGAACGGCTCGGCCGGGGAACACGCGACGTGCACCTCGGCGCCGCGCGACGACATACCCCCAGCGAGCACGGCGAAAGATCGCTCGCCGCCGCCGTATGAGGAATTTTCTATCACCAAGAGTATTTTTTTCAAAAGAGTCCGCCCTCGCGATTTCCCAGCCCTCTGACAATTATATATATTATGGTCCGCTCAACACCCCGGATCAGGCAGACCGGTTTCGTCGGGGCGCCTCTGGACACACAATGAAAATATGTATTCTCTCAACCTCTCTCTCCTGTCACCGTAAAGGAGGGACCGAGGCGCACGCCGAACTGCTGGCGGAGCGGGCGGCGCTGAAAGGCCACGACGTGACGGTACTCACCTGCACTCATCCATCGGGCATACCGGAGGAGGAAAAACGCGGGATCCGTATCCGGTACCTGGAGGGGACCAACCACGCCATGTCTCGGAAGGACATGGGGATATGGCGGGAAGCCAGCGCCAATGCCTTAACCGGGCTTATCTCCGAAGGCGGCGAGGCCGTCGTCTGGGCGGAAAATCTTTCGGGACTGGGATACGCGTCTTCGCCGGGCAAACCGGGAAAAGCGCCTCTTATATCCATAATGCAGGGACCGGGGATAGCCGCGGACCTGAAGAGCAAGTGGGAGGGGGTCTCCGGGACCGCCGAAACGGCGCAATTTTTCTTCCGGTCGCTGCCCCAGGCGCTGGGCTCCTATCTCCCCTGGCTGAAAAGAGTTCTGGCGGGCTCGGACGCCGTTGTCGCGGTCAGCGAGTACGCCCGTGCCAGCATTATTTCCGAATTCCCCGCCGCCGCGCCTAAGACGCGCGTTATACACAACGGCATAGAAACAGGACTGTTCCGTCCGGACCGGAAGAAGCGCGAGATGACGCGGTGCTCGCTCGGTTTTTCTTCCGGAGACAAGGTGATCGTAATGGCCGGGGTGCTCGGCAGACAGAAGGGGTTCCACCTGGGACTCTCGGCGTTCATGGAATGCCTGCGTGCCGTCCCTGCCGCAAGACTTCTTATCGCGGGCGAAGGCCCGGAAAGAAAGGCCCTGGAAACGGAAGCGGGGCGTCTCGGCCTGGAGAAAAAAACGCTCTTTTACGGCGGTTTCTCCAGGGACCGGCTCCCCGCCCTTCTGGCCGCTTCGGACGTCTTCCTTAACCCCACTCTGCGCGGAGAAGGACTTCCCCTGGCGGTGGCCGAAGCGATGGCCGCCGGGTTGCCTTGCGTACTATCCGCCGCCGGCGGCAGCGTGGAGACCGCGGTCGAAGGGGAAAGCGGATTTTTTTTCAGGCCCGGCGACGTCCATGGAGCCGGCAAAGCGCTGACGGCCCTCCTCACCGACAGGGAACTTTGCCGGCGCATGGGCGGCGCCGCCAGGGAAAGGGCGGCACGCGAGTTCGACGCGGACAAGATGACCGACGCCTACATAAACCTATCCCTGGGCCTGCTCGGTTGCGGACCAGGGGGACCCATATGCAAGGAGTGACGATAGACCTCTACAGGGAACCGGCCGGATGAAGATATGTCTTGTCACGCCCTATTCCGAGGAGGGCCCGGGCGGAGGGATAACCCGCCACATCTGCAATGTCCTGGACTCTCTGCACCGGCTGAACCATACCGTTGTGATGATATCCGGCCTCATGCGTACTGACTCCCCATGTCCGCCTGAGGTCCGCGGCACGCGGGCGGTCTACGCGAAGGGAGTGCCGGGCGACACATTCTCCCCCTTATTCTGGAAAGAAAGCCTGAGGCTTTTCCGCGAACTGGACAATGCCGTACATTTCGACGCCGTGATATCCGAAGGCTCCTCCGCTTTCGGCCTCCGGCCCGCCCTGGCCGGCAGACCTTTAATAGCGCTGCTGCAGCAGTTTAAGCCGGTCCACATGATAAATTCAGCCAAGGGGATATCGGGGCCCCGCTCTCTCGCCTCCTATATGTTGCGGACACTGCCGGGCGCGGCCTGCGACATGCTGCGCAGCGAGCTCTACTTTTTCAGAGGCGCGGACAAAGTGGTCTGCGGGGCCAGGCATATGCTTAATAGAGCCGTCGCCCTTTATCGCATCCCCGCGGAAAGAGCTGTATACGCGCCTTTCTACACCGACAGAACATTATTCCGAAGAGATCCCTGCCTGCGGGAGGAAGGCCGGCGGAAATACGGAACGGGCGGGGACGAGTTCATCTACCTGGTACTCGGGAGGATACAAGGGACAAAGGGGATCTCCACGGCACTTGAGGCTTTCAGAACGATGAGGCGACCGGGGAAGAGGAAAACCAGGCTCATTATAGCCGGGGGCGGGTCCGAAAGACTCGTCTCCGAGTACCGCTCTTTTGCCGAAAGGCACGGGCTGGCGGTATCCCTGACGGGCCAGGCGGAACTGGAAGACCTTCCGATCATCTACAACGCGGCCGACTGTCTTATAATGCCTTCGCCTCTTATAGAGGTTCTTCCGTACGTGATACTGGAGTCCATGTCCTGCGGGCTTCCGGTACTGGCGACACGCATGCCCGGAAACCTGGAGTTGCTGGGCCCCGGGGGCGCCTATTTCCGCCCCGGTGACCCCCGGGAACTGCGCGTCCTGATGGAGAAGGCGGCGGGCTCCGCCGCCTGGCTTGAAAACCTGGCGGCCTCGGGATATGAAAGAGCCTCGTCCCTTTTCGACGAGGCCGGATTCCGTTCAGCTATGGACTCCGCGCTCAATGGCGCGGCGCTTCAGAAAAGCCTACGGGCGGAACAGGCCTGAGAGTAGCCGCCCGGGCGGATAGGATATAAGCCGCCAGCACCGCGGACGAAGCCGCCCCCATCGAAATACTGACCGCGTAGATCCCGGCCCCGGGGGCCGACGCGGCCAGCGCCGCCAGGAAAAAGACCACCCCCCCTGTGGATATAAACATAGCACGCCGCCCCATCTTCATAGCCGCCACCACGTTATTGAAGGGCATCTCCGCCGCGGCGCAGGCGTAGGCCGGAACAAGCGACAGGAACATCAAATAAATATGCCCGATTTCAGCGGCCGAAAACTTCTGGCTGAAAAACACCTTCAGCAGGTCCTGCAGGAATATTGTCAGCGGCAGGCAGGCGACGGTGAAAAACACGAAGCTGCGCACCGAGGCGATTCCCATAAGACGCCGCGCCCCGGCGAAAGATCCCGACGAGATCAGCCTGGAGGCTTTAGCGGCGAAAACGTGTATCACAGGAGTGGCGACCACGTTAAGAAGAGCGGACAGCAGTCTTACGGCGTAAAAATAGAAACTCAGGCTCCCTTCCGGAAAACGCGAAAGGAAATTAACCGCCGCTGGTTCGCGCAGCGCCCACAGCTGGTATGCGAAGCGGATAGAGAAACTGTCGCGCACGAGCCCGGCTATCGCCGGATGCCAGAAACGGAAGGAGAGGCCAAAGCCCATATCCTTTTTTATGAACAGGGAAGTGGCCAATAAGGAAAACAGGCCGGAGGAGAGAGTGGCCCAGGCTATCGCGTTTATACCGTAACTCCCGGAAAAAAACAGGACCGCGCCTATATTGAACAGCGGCGCCAGGAGGCCCAGCAGATAAGGAAGAAGGAACCGCATTTCCGCGTTTATGAGCGCGTTATTGAGGGCCACGGCGCGGTTCCAGACAAGGGCGGCTCCCAGCACCAGAACGAAGGACTTCATCTCCGCGGCGGCCTGGACGGAAAACCCGGGGGCAAAAGCGCGCGCGAGAGGCTCGCCGAAGACGGCCATCGCCCCGAAGGAGGCCGCTCCGGCCGCCAGCGACACGGTCATTACCGCCTGGTAAAAGCGCCCGGCGTCCGCGGCGTCCTTCACCTTTAGGTCGTTGTAATACTGCATGAACATGTGAGTAAAAAAAGAGGCGACGCCGGCGATTAGCGCGAACACGGCCATCCCCGCGAAATAAGCGTCGCTGGAAGCCGAAGCGCCGAAACGCAAGGCGAAGACGAACTGGAACGCCAGCGCCAGCAGGGTCTGCGCGGCGATCACCGCGTTGTAGAGGAACAGCCTTTTCATCTGTCTTAACTCCGGCCTATATGATATATAATTGTTAAACCGCGCATGAAAATTTCAGCCCTTCGGTACTATCTCGGAAGGATCCCGGCCGTTCTGCGGGTCTTGTTCGGGGATTTCTATCCCGACATCGGCAGGATGGATTACGACGAATACTGGGAGACCCGCGGGGAATTCTCGTATTCTACGCGTTATTCCGCGTTCGAAAAGCTTATAGAGCCCGGCTCGTCGGTGCTCGACATAGGCTGCGGCGACGGCGCGACCCTCAGCTACCTCGCCCGGAAGCTGACCATCCGGGGCGAAGGGCTGGACGTATCCGGAACGGCCGTTCGCCGGGCGAACGAGAGAGGGGTTAAGGCCAGGGTCGGCGACGCCGCCTCGGACTCTTTCATTATAGACCCCGGGCAGGACTACATAATCATATCCGAGGTCCTGGAGCATATTCCCAACCCGGAGGACCTGCTATCCAAGACACGCGGTAAATTTAAAAAAGGCCTGATATTGTCGGTGCCGAACACAGGCCATTACCTGCACAGGCTCCGCCTGCTGTTCGGACGCTTCCCGGTACAGTGGGCCCATCATCCGGGCGAGCATCTGCGGTTCTGGACTCTTGGGGACTTTAAATTCTGGCTGGAGTGGCAGGGGTTCAGCCCCGTGGACATGCGCGTCCACTCTGGCGTACCTCTCCTGAACAGGATCGTCCCCTCCCTCTTCGCTGACAGCGCGGTCTTCCTTGTGAAGGAAGCCCCGGAGGGCATCCCCGAAAATCCGCGCGGGTTCAGGGGAGGACAGCTAAAATGAGAGGTTATACCGTAGAACAGATGCGGGAGTCGTGCGCCCAGAAGCGGGAATGGGAAAAACAGTTCCCCCTGAGCCATTTCGTTTTCCGGCCTATTTCTTTCTACGCCGCCAGCGCGGTATCGCGGCTCACTTTATCCGCGCCGCTGGTGGCGGCAGCCGGTTTCGCTATAGCCCTGGCCGGCCTCGTAGCCCTGGTCCTGCTGGGCGAACTGGGTCCCTGGCCGGGAATAACGCTGCTGGCCGTTTATGCCCTGGCCGACGCCGTGGACGGGAACATCGCAAGGGTGACGGGCACCGTCACATATTACGGGCGCTTCCTGGACGGGACGCTGGGAATACTGGCGGAAGGGGTCTTCTTCCCGGCGCTGGGGGCCGGACTCTGGCTGGCCGGCGGAACGGGAACTCCTTTCAGCTCCGCGCCTATGCTGCACGCCGTCGCGGGCTTATCCGTCCTCGTACTGATGCTCTATTCCGCCCTCGTAGAGGGCGGCTTCGGCCGCTATACAATAGAGAAAAGAAAAACGGAAGGATCTTTTGAAGAGACGCTAAAAAAGAATATCGGCAGTTCCCGCTACCGGGGATCGATCCTTTACGCGGTATACCTTAATGCCCAGGCGTTCACTGTACAGCTGCTTCTGCTCGCCGTCCTGACGGCCGCCGGCCGCATCGGATATTTCCTGCCGTGCATGGCCGGGTTCTACGCGGCCAAATTTCTGTTCGTAACTCCCTATTACCTGCGCCGGGCCTCTTCCGAACTGGGCTGAAGCGGGCCGGTCCTCCCCAGGAGGCCGTGAACGACGGCTTTTAATATAAAGCCCATTTCCCGGGGGGCCGTCCATCCGTTGCGCATGAAAGATTCGAATATATATTTCGGCAGCCCCGCCGCCGCCAGAAGAGGTATCAATAGCCACCGGTGCAGCGCCGACCCGTTGCGCCTTATAAGGGTGAATTTATTGCGGATGACATAGTATACCCGCTCCGGTGAAAGCCTCTCCTGTCTCATGATATGGACGGCGGAGGCGGCGGGCAGATAGACCACCCCGCAACCGGCCCGCTTCGCGCGCAGACAAAAATCCACACCTTCGTGGGAACGGTAGTACCCGGGCCAGAAGCCGCCAATGGTCTCTATCACGCCGGGAGTCGCCATAAGGCAGGCCGGATCCAGCCAGTCGCAAGGCAATGGATCGCGGCCATCCTTCATCCTGTAGGTAAAGGTCAACCAGTCCACGAAATACGCTCCGTGAAGAAGCTCCCCGTCGTCGGAACGGATCATGCGCGGCGCCACGACCCCGGTTTTGGGATTTTCCATGATGTATCCGGAGAGCCCGGCTACGCAGTCTTTATCGAGGATAACGTCGTCATCCAGGAAAAGCACCAGGTCCGAGGCCGCCATGGCCTTGGCGGCGGTAATATTCCTGGCGTGGGCGATGCCCCTTCTTGCGTCCGACACGTGAAAAGCCGCGGCGTAAAAACCCTTTTCTTTCAATCCTGAGAGGAACCCGGGAACGGCCCGGGGAGTATCGTCCCCGCTGCCGTCGTCATGGACCCACACACCGATCCGATCCGGGGGATAAACCTGCCCGGCTAAGCCGGAAAGAGCGCGCAGCACCGCTTCGCAGCGGTCCAGGGTGCAGATAACTATGCCCACTCTCGGGAGATCAGACATCGGCTACGCTCCGGGTCTGGCCGTTCGGGAATTTAAGGAGATGAAGTTTCATTAACAAAGCCGTCAGAAACCAGAAGGGCTCCATAACGCGCACCACTATGAACGTATTCACGCCCAGTCCCTGAAAAAGGAGCCCGATCAGGGATGTCATGAGCCCCGCCGCCACCGCCTTGATCCAGAATTCTTCGTAGGCCATATAAACCGCGCGTGCGGCATAAAAAACGCGGTAGAGCATCCAGCAGAAGACGAAAAATCCTATTATCCCCAGTTCGCCAAGGACCAGGGCGTACTGATTGTCGCCCAATCCTATGCCGGTCACCCCCCACCCGAGAAAGGGATGCTTAGGGAGACGTTCGGTAAGGACCCTCCTGAGGGAATTGTAACGCAAGTAGGCCGATTCCTCAAGGTTTACGCTCACCCCAAGCAGTTCCACTTTCCGGGTGGCAAGGTCACCGACGAAAGTCGTGCTGATACGGTCGGCGACCCTTTCGGATATCCCGGGAATAAGCATTGCCCCCAGCACGGCCGCGAGAAGAACGGTAAAGATAAAAAGGCGTCTGCGTGCCGAGATCATGAGAAAAGCCGGCAACATAGCGGCCAGGCCCATATAGGACGCTCGGGAATAGGTCACTAGGAAAGCCGGCAGCACCGCGGCCAGCCCCGCCATGGCCAGAAAAGATACTTTCAGCGGGGCCTGGGACACGAAACCGAGGAGTATGCCTATCACCAGGAGGTAATACCCTCCCAGCGAAGCAGGCTCGGCCTCCTCCGGATTGCCGACCGGAGCTTCGAACGGGGCGGTCGCGCGGGCGTTGCCGGTGGAGCTGAAATAATAGTAATACGCGTAAATGGTTACGAGCAGCGCGACCAGCGCCCCGGCCCGAAGATATCTCCGGACCTCCTCCTTGCCCTTGACGATATTTACCGTCATGAAATAAAGGAGGAAATACTGCACGTACTTCAGAACGTAGAAGAACGATATTTTGGCGTCCACATCGCCGCGCAGCACCCCCAGGCCCGTGGAGACGACGCAAAGAACCGTGTAAAGAAGTATGGGCTTGTGCACCGGGGTATCGACGATGAAAGCGGCCCCCTTATCCATGGCCGTCCTGGCGAACCAGGAAATAAAAATAACGATCATCAGTATATCGTCGTACCGTATCACGATATGCCTGGCCGGCATGAGCTGACCGAGCCCTATCTCCGGTGACAGGAGCATGGAAAAAATAACGAGGAAAAGGCTAAGCTTAGGCGAGAAGAAGGCGAACACGGATATTCCCACCGCGAAAGCTCCGATTACGACCGCCCCGGGGTCCGCGACCGTGACGAACCAGCCGGCCATTACAGCCAGCACGGAAGCGGCTATGACCAGCAGGTAGTTCATCGGCGGCTCACCGTTTTACGTAATTATTGTAGTCGTAGTAGTAGTAGCCGTACTGCGGCCCCATCTCGGAGGCGCGCACGCCGTTGAGGACGACGCCGATCATGCGGGCGTTGACTCCGGTGATCTGCTCCTTGGCGCGGCGCAGCGCGCCGCGGGCGATCTTGCCGGCCTTGTAGACCAGAACTACGCCGTCGGTATGCTTGGCGAGTATGACGGAATCGATGAACAGCAGCACCGGCGGGGCGTCGAAGACTATAACGTCGAATTCGCTCTTTAGCGAGGTCATAAGCTCTTCCCAGCGCCAGGAATCCAGCAGGTCCACCACATTGGCCGGCGTTGCGCCGCAGTTCATGATCTTGAGGTTCTCGACGCCCTGGAAGCGCATCAAATGCTCGAAATTCATGCCGCCCATGATGAAGTCGGCGCTCTCGGTGACGACCTCCTGCCATTCCGCGCGGCCGGAGAGCACGTCGCTCAGGCCCGGTTGTTTGTCGAGGCCGAATATCTGGTAAATAGCGGGCCGGCGAAGGTCGGCGTCGATCAGCAGCGTCTTGAGTCCTGAATTGGCGCTGGCCAAGGCGAAGTTCACCGCCGAGAGGGTCTTGCCCTCGGCCGCGCCGGCGGAGCTGAACACCACGGCGAAGCTTTCCTTGGTATTAAGGTTGGAGACGATATTGGTGCGCAGCGTGTGGTAAGCCTCTATCACGCTGGAGGCGTAGCGTTTGTTGAAGATGAGCGCGCTGCGGAAGGCCTCGACGGTATAGCGCTCCTTCTTGAAGAACTGGGTGAGCCAGTTGTCCAGCGGCTTCTCGCTGAGTATGTTGGGAATAAGTCCCAGCACGGGCAGCTTCAGGAATCCTTCGATGTCCTCGATGGTGCTTATCGACACATCGAGATTCTCCAGTACAAAGACCAGGACTATGGCCAGGAACAGGCCCATGAAGATGCCGACCATGAGGTTGAGTTGCTTATTGGGTGAGACCGGCAACCCGGAGGACGTCGGGGGATTTATAACCGTGACGAAGGAGACGATGGAAGAGACTCCGAGCTTGGCGGATTCGTGCTCCTTATTGAGCGTGGTATAGAGTTCCTCCTGCATGCGCAGTTCGCGTGTCATGCGCACCAGCTCGGTCTCCTGGGCGGGGATCTCGGCAAGTTTCCCCTGGAGCACACTGATGCGCTGCTCGATGTTCATTATCTCGGGGTGGTTAGGGGTGTACTTCTCCAGGAGCTCGCGCTTGCGAATTTCCATGTCGGCCAGCTGGTTGGCCAGCACCGAGCTCATGCCGGACTTGGGGTTGCGCTCGTAAAAGGACTGCCGCTGGCGCTCCAGCGAGCGGAGGCTGCTTTCCACCTCCGCTTTCCTCGCGGAAATATCGTCGAGCGTCTTACGGACCTGGGCGCTTTTCTGTTCCAGGTCGTATTCGCGGTAGGCCTCTATCACGGCCTGCACTGTCCTGGCCGCCATCTGGGGATTGGGACTGAAGGCCGATATATTAATGAGGTTCGAGTCCTGCAGCCTTTCGGCTTTGTATGAATTGAGCAGCGCAGCGACGCGCTGGGGGTCGGTACCGTCGCGCTTGAGCAGGCCCAGCCTGGCCGCCGCCCTTTCGGCTACTTCGGAGGAGGTTATGACGCGCAGTTCGGTCGCCACGGCTCCCCAGGGGTCCCACTCGGTGGTCATCTCGGAACCGGGCAGTCTTGAATAGCTGGCCGGCGGTTTGAATTTTATCACACCCTGGCTTTTATAAGTTACCGGCTGAAGACGCGTATAGAAAAGCACCGACAGGATCGTGACGGCGAAAGTGAGCATCGCCACCCATTTACGGCGGTTTATGATGCGCCAGTAATCGTAAAGGGTGAGTTCGGAATTCATCAGCGTCCGTCCGTAGCCAGGTGCATGCTCAGTGCGAAAGTGCCCAGCATCAGCCAGGGCAGCAGGTTATCGCTCAGCCATTTCGTGGTGGAAGCGAATTTTTTGCGTGGGACATATACCACATCGCCCGGCTTGAGCGCGATATTCTTATCCATTTCCCCGTCGAACACCTCGTCCAGCCTGGCCTCGAAAACTTCTTCCTTTAGGCTGCCGTCGGCCCCTTTTACGCTTCTGAAGACCCGGAGGTCCCCCGTGCGGGCGTAATCCTGCAGGCCGCCCGACTGGGCGACCAGTTCGAGGAGCTTCATGCCGTCCCGGTACTCGAAGTAGCCGGGGCTGCGGACCTGGCCGATTATGGCCACCCGGTAGGAGGAGAATTTCCGGACATTGACCGTTATGCTGGGATTAGACACGTACTTGGAAAACTTCGCGGTAAGCATGTTCTGCAGATCTTCCGCCTTCATGCCCTGCACCTTGACCGAGCCCAGCAGGGGGATCTCGATGGAACCGTCGGGCTGCACCGTGACCTCCTTGGAGAATTCCTCGGCCGGGAAGACATTGACGCTTATGACGTCTCCGGGGGAGATATAATGCGCGCCGGGCGCGACCAGGGAGATGCCCTGCGCGCAGAGGCCGGCCGGGAAAGAGTTCATCAGGAGGAGGAATGAGACCATTATTTTTATCATATACGGTTGTAATTATAACTATTTATCAGCGCCGGCCGGGATTTTCCACGGCTTTGGAAAGGGTCCTGACTATGGCCCTGAGCTCCTCTATCTTCCGCTCCAGGTCCTTCTCCCTGGCCTGGTCCATGGAGGCCGGGGAAGAGGAGGGGCCGGAAGAGGGCCGCATCTCCAGGGCCTCGATCTTGCGCCTGAGGCGCTCTATCTTCTCATTGGATCCGGACTCCGCCGCGCCGCGGCGGCGGGAGTTAAAATAGTAGCCGACCAGCATCAGGAAAGAGGCGATGGCGAAAAGCATGAAGGCGACGGAACCGAAAAGAACGAGGTAAGGATAAGACCCTATAACTCCCAGGGCCGACGCCAGGACCGATATGAGCAACCCGAAGATAAGGGTCTCCTTGTTCTCGGCCCAGATGAGCGAGCCGTGATGGGCCGCGGGCTGCTCGGCGGCGAGTTCGGGCAGGGGCCGGCGGCCGCGGCTTGTTATCCCGGGGCCGGGGGCGGGCCTGAAAACGGGCGCCGGCGAGGCAGGCTCAGCGGGGCGGACCTTCCGCTCCGGCTCGGGCGTCTCCTCGCGCAGCCTGCCCAGCATGCGGGCCAGGTCTTCCATCCCGCCGCCCATTATTTCCTCCCCGATTCGCGCGACGCGGCTTCGCGCTCGGCCAGGGCTTTCTCCCTGGCCTGCAGCTCGGCCCGCTGCCGCTCGAAAGTCTTTATCAGCTCCGCCTTTTTCAGGGCGAACTCGTCTTCCATTATCTTCTCGCGGGCGTCCAGGGCCCTGGCCTTCTCGACCCGGGCCTTCTCCTGGGCCTGCGCCCTCAGCTCGAGTTCGCGGCTCTTCTCCTCCCAGGAGGAGAGCATCTCCTGCTCTTTCTTATTGAGCTTGTCGTAAAGTTCCTGCATCCGCGCGACGTACCTGGAGTTCAGTTCGCTCTCGCTCTCGGCGCCGGCGGCGCGGGCGTCGGCCAGTTCGGCCTCCTTGCGCCTTAGGGCGTCGGCGAGCTCGGTCATCTTCTTATGCAGCCCGGCGCGCTCCGCGTCCCCGGCGGCGACGCGGTCCTTGAGGTCCCGGATCTGGGCCTCCAGCACGGCGACTTTCTCCGCGTGTTCGCGCTCGGCGATGGCCAGGCGGCCGGCGTAGCCCGACTCGTACTCGCCCAGCACCTTCTCCATCGAGGTAACCTCGTCCCCGAACTCTTCTATCAGCGCGCTGACGTGCACGGCGGCGGGGTTCTTCTCGTCCCAGAGCCTGCGGGACAGGGCCTGCAGGTTGCGCACCAGGTCCAGCGGCACGCATTTGACGGCTTTTTCCTTTTCCATATTATTTCTTACCCTTGTACTCGGCTATCGCGCGGGAGAGCTCGATGCGCATCTTCTCGAGCTCGGCCGATTTGCGCGCGTACTCCTTATCCAGTTCCAGCCTCCGGGCCTCAAGGTCCCGTTCCCTGGCGGCGTCGGCGCGGCGCATCTCGCCTATCTCCTGGTCGATAGCCGCGGCCCTGGTCGCCAGTTCGGCCTGCCGTGCGTCCAGTTCCAGCTGCTTGCGCCCGTAGACGGCCTCGCGCTCCTTGAGCATCCGGTCCTTGCTGCCGGCCAGCTCTTCCAGCCGGGCCAGGCGCTCCTCGTAATCCTTGCGGGTCTGCTCGACCTGTTTGAAGTAGCCCTCTTCCAGTTCGAGCTGGCGCTTCTGGAACTCGGCGATGACGTCCTTGAACTTCTCCTCCTGCTCGGCCAGCTGCCGGACCACTATCTCGGCGGACTCCTGCCTGTGGGCGATGAGCTGCCGCTCGAGGTCGGCTATCTTGAGGCCGGCGGCCTCAGTGTATTTCTCCCGCTTCGAGAGTTCCGCCAGCAGGCGGTCCTTCTCGGCGGCGGAGGCTTCGCGGGACTTGGCGAGCTCCAGCTCGTAATCGTCGCGCATGGAGGCGATCTCCTCCTCGGCCATGGCTATCTTCCTGATCAGCCCCTCGGTGGCTTTCTCCACCGCGGCCCGGGTGCGGGCGTCCAGCTCGGCGGCGTGGGATTCGCGCAGGGCCAGCGTCTCTTCCTTGTGCTCGCGCACCTTCTGCATCATCTCATCGAAGACGCGGGCGGAGCGGGTGCCGGCCGTCGCGGCCTCTTCGCGCAGCAGGTTGATGTTGGCGCGCAGGGCCTCGTTCTCTTCGCGGAGCTGCGCCAGGCGCACCTCGACCGTCTTCCCGCTCTGCTCGGACTTGCGGGCGTACTCGGCTTCGAGCGCGGCGCGCAGCTGCGCGGTCTCGTCCTCGAGCTCGGCCCGCCTCGACTCGTAGCGGC
>DNQL01000194.1:0-3059 GCA_003500765.1 Elusimicrobiota bacterium
AGGCCTTCACCGGCCGCGACCCGCCGCCGCTGGGAGGCCTGAACCTGCTGGGAAGTCCCGTCCCGGGCGCCAGGCTTATCTACGGTTACCGCTCGGGTTCCGGAGCCGCCGGCGCGCTGGCCGCGGAGCGCGGGCACGGCAAAGGGAGGGTCGTTTCGCTGGCCTCTCCCTCTACCTGGATGCTCAAAGCCGCCGGCGGAGGGCGCTATTCCGCTTTCTGGGAGAAGATGATCTCTTTTCTCGACGGGACCCTGGGGCTGGAGCGCGTCACGCTGGAGGCGGAGGAGGCCTATCCGCCGAGGCTCAGGCTGCGCGTTCTGGGCGCGGATTACCGCCCCCTGGCCAGGGATTCCGCGGCCGTGACGGCGACGGTCACCGGCCCGGGCGGCTCCCGGCCGGTGGAGTTTTATTTCCGGGGAGGCGGGATATACGAAGCGGAGATCCCCGGCGCTAAAGCCGGGAGGCTGAGCGCCTCGGTGAAAGTCCTCGTGGACGGGATCGACGCGGGTTCGGCGAAACTGAGTTTTACCCAGGACGGCCCGGCCGCCTATTCCCCTCCCGACCATTCCGCGCTGGAGGAGATAGCCGGCCCCAGGGGCTGGGGCGTCCTCCGCATGGAGGAAGCCGGGCCCGGCGAGCTTGAAAAAATGATCCCCCCTCCCTCTACCGAAGAGACAAGGACCTGGTCCGCCTCGCCCGGGCGCTCGCCCTGGCTGCTGGCTTTTTTTCTGCTCCTGCTCGGCGCCGAGCTGGCCGTCAGGCGTCTCGCAGGCCGGGATTGACGGCCGCCCGTTGTTAGGGGCCGCATAAACTAATAGAATTAGTATCCTCGATGGAAGCCTTTAACGCACATCTAACCGCCGGGAAGAGGGCGGCGGCCGCCGCCGGACTTTTCATCCTGTTCCTGGGGCTGTATTCATTTCTTATGCCGCCCGTGCTGGCGCCCTACCGCGACGCCGGCGAAATGGCCTGCGACGTGTACTCGCTGGGAGTTCCCCATCCGCCCGGCTACCCGCTCTATGTGCTGGCCGGCCGCGCTTTCTCCGCGCTGGCGCCCGGCGGGCAGGACCTTAAGTTGAACCTTTTTTCGGCCTTCGCGGGCGCCGCTGCGCCCGCCGCCATGTTCTTCTTCATGTCGGGATACTTACCGTGGACGGCGGCGCTGGCGGCCGCCCTTCTGCTGGGCCTTAACTTCACCCTTATAACGGTATCCGGGGTTTCCGAAATGTACGCCCTGCACGCGCTGCTGGGCGCGGTCATAGCCTTTCTCGCTTTCCGGGCGGCGGAACTCTTTTCCGCTAAACGGCTTTACCTGCTGGCTTTTCTCTGCGGCCTTTTCCTCGCCAACCGCATGGACCTCATGCTGGTCTATCCGGCCGTGCTGCTGCTGGTCTGGGGCCCGGCCCGCCGCGCGCTGGGCACGCGGTTCTATTACCGGGCGCTGCCGCTCTGCGTCCTGTTCGCCCTGGCCGGTTACTCCCTCTATCTTTACCTGCCGGTGCGTTCCGCCGCGGGACCTTTTCTCGACTGGGGGCGACCGTCGGACTGGGCCAACTTCTGGGGGATAATAACCCGCCGCAGTTACGGGTCCACGCTGGACCTGATCTCCACCAATTACGCGAAGGGCGAACTTTTCTGGGTCAACCTTTATCATTACGGCCTGCATCTCTGGTCTAACATGGGGCCGGCTCTCGCCGTCGCCGCCGCCGGGGCCTGGTTCTGCTGGCGCCGTTCGCGCGGGGCGGGCGTGTTCTGGGCTCTTTTCTTCCTGGCCTCGGGCCCGGTGTTCCTGTTCCTGGCCAATATGCCGCCGAACCCGCACGCGCTGGCCATCGTGGAACCGTATTATCTGCTGCCGGACCTCGCGGTCGCGTGGTGGCTGGCCGAGGGTATGCGCGGTCTTTTTATGACTGGCGCGGGGGGCCGCGCCGCCGCTCTCTCCCTGGCCCTGGCCGGAGTGTTTTTATTCGGCATTCCTTCGGCTCGCAAAGCCGACCGCCGAGACATGTTCCTGACGGCCGATTACGCCGCGGACGCCATGCGTGGGCTGCCCGCTGGCGCGGTGCTGGTGGCCAAGAAGGACGTGCAGCTTTTTTCCCTCTGGTATTACCAGCAGGTGGAGGGGCTGCGGCCCGACGTGCGCGTCATAGCGCAGGGGCTCAGCGGCGCTCCGTGGTACCAGGCCGCCTGGGCGCGCAAGGACCCCGGATTCCCGGTGTTCAACCTTAATACCGGCGGGCCGGCGGCGTGGGAGGCCGCGGGCCGGGCCTGGAAGGATTTCTACGCCACCGTCGACTGCGAGATCCCGGCCGGCGCCCCTACCGTGCCGATGGGGCTCGTGATGGCCGTTTACCCCGCTCCCGGCGTGAAACCGCCCCCTTCCCCGTCGGAGGCGTACTCCCATCGCTGGAAGATCGGCCGGCCCTTCCCGGATTTTTTCGCCAGGGACGTGATCTCGGCCTACGCCCATGGCGCGCTGGCAGTCGGCTCGCTGCACAGCAGTGCCGGCAGGCGCCGGGAGGCCGCGGCCTGGCTGGATTACGCTTCGGCGGCCGATACGGACCTGGCCGACGCGCATCTTTATTCCGGCTTCCTGCTTTCCTCCGACGGCGACTGGGCGGGCGCCGGCGCCAGGTTCAGGGCCTCGGTAGACGGTTACGAGCGCCTGCTGTCACTGGCGGAGGATTACCGCTCACTGCCGGACCTCAAGAACTCGCTGCGCAGGTCCAGCGCCTACGCCTGGCTCAACTACGGGGTGGCGCTGGAGAAGACCGGCGACAGGGACGGGGCGGAGAAGGCCTACCTGCGCGCGGCCGCCAGGAACCCGGAACTCGCCGACGCCAACTACAATCTCGCCATACTCTACTGGAACCGCGACTGGGACCGCGTCGCGCGCGAGCTCTCCGAGACGCTGCGCAAGAATCCCGGGCATACGCAGGCCGCCCACTACCTCCGCCAGCTCCAGTCCTCCCGCAAATAGGAATAACTATGCCGGGTGGCTGCCGGGGGCTCACCACGAAAAAACGCCGCTCGCACACCGTGCTCGCGCTCCCTCCTCG
>DNQL01000194.1:3079-9312 GCA_003500765.1 Elusimicrobiota bacterium
AGCACCGTCAGCTGCGGCGCATACTTCGTAAGCTCGGGCCTTCGGAAGGTTTTTCTTAGGTGAGCCCCCGGCATCCCCCGGTTGTCTCCTTATGGGACGCTTGGCGGGCAAGGCTCCATCGCCGGGCCTTCCGAAGCCACATCGGAGGCTTTCCCCAAGCGGAGCTCGGGAACCGGCACTGCCGGACGGGCATGAATGTCTGAGGCCTAGCGCGCTATGCGCGCAGGCCGAGTTCGTGCCCGGCCGAGCGAAGCGCAGGGTGTATTTTAGAAAGCCGAACCCGTGGCGGAGCGAAGGCCCGGCGGGGGAGCCTGAGGCGTTTTTTCGTGCTGAGCCGAAGACAGCCCCCGATAGTTGTTCCTTGTGAGCGGGGGCGGGAGGAGGAGACGGTTTACTTGGGGAAGTGGGAGTAGCGGAACTGGAACATGCCCAGCAGGTCCCAGCCGCCGTCGAACTTCAGGTACGAGAGCTGGAAGTTGAGCTTTAGCATGGTGCCGAGCTGCAGGTTGATGAGCTTGGGGCTCATCGGGGCTCCCTGCGGTATTATTATCTCGGCGGCCAGCGGGTTATTCGGCCTGGGCAGCCAGATGAAGCCGGCGAACATGGCGCCCGTCGGCACTTCCCGCCCGGTATAACCGTTGAGCGAGAGCGCCCGCTCGGACAGGAATTCGGAAAGCATGTAGATGCTCTTGGACAGGTCCCCGTCGGCGTAGCCGGCGTTTATCATGAACTTCGGGTGGATGTGCTTGGTCAGGGCCAGGTAGGCCGTCGCGTAAGTGTTGGTGTTCTTGTCGTCCACCGCTACCGTCTGGACATTGGCGTTTAGAGGGTTCTGGTTGGAGTCGCGGAAGGCGAAAGTCCCCTGCGCGCCGGCCGCCATCGCCGGCCTCCAGGCGTCCTCGGTCTGTATCAGCATCTTACCGTCGGCGGTGATGAACCAGACGCCGAGCCTGTCTATGTAATTTTTCTTTTCCAGCGTCCAGTTGAAAGAATTCTTGCCGTAGAGGCGGCCGATATAATAAGCCGCGTTGAAGTCCAGGCCCAGGCCGATCTCGTTCCTGCCGCGTCCGCGGTAGGCGGTCGGCGTAAGAACTATGCCGCTTATCGGGACCGCGGCCGTCGGGTAGACTCCCGGCGTACGCTTAGGCTTGGCGGGCGACATGCCCGGGAGTTCGGCCGCGGCGGTAGAGACGGCTATCTCCCCCCCGGCCGCGGGGGCGGTCGAGGCTTCCTGCGCGGACGACGGAGCGCAGAGAGCGAAAAGAAGTGCGAATATCCCGGTACTTATCATATGAAGACGGTCACGAACCGCGCTATAACATTGGCGGCGATGCCGGCCATGAAATCGTCCATAATTATACCAAAACCGCCCTGGAGGTTCTTTTCGGCGAAGCTGATCGGCCAGGGCTTGACCGTATCGAGGAAGCGGAAAGCGACGAAAGCGGTTATGATCGGCACCGGCTCCAGCGGCAGGAAGGCCGCGGCGGTCCAGAATCCCAGTATCTCGTCTATGACTATGCGGGGGTCGTCGTTCCTGCCGTAGGCGGCGGAAGCCCGGCCGGCTATCCAGGCCGAGAAAGGGAAGAAGGCCGCCAGCAGCGCGGCGTAGGCCCAGCCCGTCGGCAGCAGCGGCAGCGCCAGGAGAGCCAGGAGAGAGCCCAGCATGCCGGCCCCGGTGCATTTTTTGAAAGGGCTTATCGCCTGCGGCAGCAGCCCGATGAAGCAGCCGGTGGCCAGGAATTCTGTCGCCCGTCTGGACGCCGGCCCGGGATATCCGCGAGGGTCAGACATTCTTCTTCTCGCTCCAGGACTTGCGCAGCAGCTCCCTGTGGTTGGCCAGGTACATAATGCCGCTGATCAGCGTGACGGCGGAGGCTATCACGGTCAGCCACCAGGAGACGGGAGAGGCCCAGACGTCCACGGCCAGGAAGAATTTGTGCGTCCCGGGATGGTCGATCACCCACACCCTGTTTAGCAGCAGGGCCATGATGGTGAACCCGGCTATCAGCTGTATCGTGGTCTTGAACTTGCCGGAGGCCTCCGCTTTCATGACCGAACCCTGGAGGGCCGCCAGGACGCGCAGGGTGGAGATGGTGAGCTCCCGCAGGAGGATCAGGAAGATGGCCCAGAGAGGGATGTCGAGCAGCTTTACAGAGGCGAAGGCGATGAAGGCCGACATGACCAGTATCTTGTCGGCGAAAGGGTCGGCGATGGCTCCGAAGGAGGTGGTGGTCTGGGTGCGCCGCGCGATGATGCCGTCTATGGCGTCGGAGACGCTGGCGATTATCATCACTATGAGGCCGATCAGGACCGTAATGAAAGTCTTCTGTATTACCAGGAAGAAAACGGCCAGGCTCAGGAACAGCCTCGTCAGGGTTATGCGGTTGGCGAGTGTCATTTCTTGAAGTTGATTATCTCCGTGCCCTTAGGGGGCGTAAAATCGAAAAGTTTCTCGTCCAGGCCGGCGTTGCGGCGGGTGTCGGTCAGGACGGTGCTGATCTTTGTCGCTTCCACCACGAGGTCGGCCCTCGCCGGGAAATAGTCGGTCGCGGAGAGCATGAGCGTCAGCGTGTAGAGCCCCTTCCGGTCGGCCGGCGTGAGTATCAGCTTTACCATTCCGCCGGTTTCGGCGGGCGGGACGGCCGTCACCTTGTTGCGCTCGGCAAGTTCCGAATAGTTCCCGAAATCCATTATCCCGGAGAATCCGGAGTTCTGGAGGTTTTTCCAGTCCTCCCACCTGGTCTTCACGGCCTGGGAGTCGTCCGGCTTGTATATCCAGATGTCTTTCTTGTCGGTGACTATGGTCTGCCGCGTCGGGGCGGTGTGCTCGATGCGCAGCCTGTCGGGCTTGAGGTAGGAAAGCGTCCCCTCGACTTTCTGCTCCAGCCCCGCGTCGGAGAACAGCACCGTCTGCGTGAAAGAGGCCTTCAGCGAGGTCAGAGCCGAATCCCATTCCATGAGCCGGGCCAGGACCTCGTCGGTGTACGAAGCCGGGGCGGTCGACTTCTTAACCCCGGACTTGGCGGCTTCCGCCGCCTTTTTCTCCGGGGCTTTCGTTTTGTCCTGCTTCCCGGCGGCAAACGCCGCCGGGCAGAGCAGGCACGCCGTTATCGTCGCGATGAAAAAAACCCTCATTTTACTCCCTCCTGCTCCTGCGCCGCGCCTTCAGGCTGCTGCGGCGCGGACTGGTGATTGGCCAGATGGCTTTCGATCTTGTCGAAGAAGATCTCCCAGCGGTTGGACCCCTCCGGCTTGTGTATGAACTTGTTGACTTCCAGTATGCTCAGGATGTTGGTGGCGCGCGCGGAGGAACCGAAATGGGCCTTGAGCAGGTCCTGGGAAACGCGGCGCCGTTCGTTTATGAGTGTCAGCGCGGCGATGAGCTCTTCGGAGGAACTGCCCTTTCCCCCGCCGGCAGTCTCGTCCTCCTCGACGAACATCGGGTAGTCGGGCCGTCCCTGGGTCTTGAGGTATTCCACCACGCGGTTTATCTCGGACTCTCCGACGAAGGCGCCCTGTATGCGCAGCGGCTTGGGCGAGTCCTTGGTAAGATAGAGCAAGTCGCCCTTGCCTATCAGCGCTTCTGCCCCGCCGGTGTCGAGGATGACGCGCGAGTTGACCTTGGAAGTCACCTGCAGCGCGATTCGCGAAGGGAGGTTGGCCTTGATGACGCCGGTGATGACGTCCACCGAAGGCTGCTGGGTGGCCAGCACCAGGTGTATGCCGACGGCGCGGGCCATCTGCGCCAGGCGCTGTATGTTCTCTTCGACCACGTTCTTGGCCTGCACCATCAGGTCGGCCAGCTCGTCGATGACGACTATGATGTAATATTCCGGCTGCTCATTGTTGGCCGCGGCCCACTTGTTATAGCCGGCGATGTTCTTGACGCGGGCTTTCTCGAATTTCTTGTAGCGCTGCATCATGACCTTGGTGAGGCAGATCAGCGTCTTGGCGGCGTCCTTGGCGTCGGTGATGACCGAGACCGAGTCGGGCAGGACCTTGGGGTCGTAGAGGTAAGGCACGTCCTGGTAGAAGGAAAGCTCCAGGCGCTTGGGGTCTATCATCACGAACTTTACTTCGTCGGGCGTGTTGCGGAACATGAGGGAGAGTATCAGCGACTGCAGGAAGACGCTCTTGCCCGAGCCGGTAGAGCCGGCGACCAGCAGGTGGGGCATGTCCTCGAGGTTGGCCAGCGCGATGGAGCCCTCGGCGTGCCGGCCTATGCCGAAAGCCAGGGGTTCCTTGCGCTCGTTGAAGGCGGGGCTTTCCAGCACCTCGCGCAGTCCGACCTTCGCCCGCTTCTGGTTGGGGATCTCGAAGCCGATGGCGGACTTGCCCGGGATCGGGGCTATCACTCGTATGCCGGCGGCCTTCATGGCCAGGGCCACGTCGTTGGCCAGCGAAACTATCGAGCTTATCTTCACGCCGGGCGCGGGGGTCACTTCGTAACGCGTGATGACCGGACCGGGGAAGATGTCTGCCACGTGTACGGTGATGTCGAAGCTCTTGAAAGTCTCTTCCAGCTTGGTCCGCGCGGCCTCCATCTCGTCCCTGGAGGGTCCGATGACTGTTTCCCTGGCCGGCGGGTCCAGCAGGTCGGACATAGGGAGCTTGAAATCCTTGAAATGGGCGGTATAGGTCTTGGGTTTCTTGTGCGGCTGCACCTTTATGTCCGGGTTCTCGCGTTCTCTTTCTTTGACCGGCAGAGGGGTCGGGGTCTTCGGCCTTTCCTCTTTCAAGGGCTGCGCTTTTGCGGCGGCCGGGAGTTCGGCTATCCGGGGGGCCTCGGGTATCGGCTTGGCCTCATACTTCGGTTCGGGGCCTTCCTTTTCCGAGATCAGCTTAAGTTTGGATTTGAGGTCCCGGCGTGCCTGGGACCAGCTGCGGTAATCTTCGGCTATCGCGGACCAGGACACCTTGAGGGCCTTCCCCCACGAGATCTTGAAAAGCAGCTGGGCCCCGACCAGGAAGAGCGCGAAGGAGAAGACTCCCGCGCCGGCCGCGCCGAACATCTTTTCCAGTGCGTACTCCATGTAATAGCCGATATGGCCGCCGTCGAAGCCCGCGGCGGGGAAGGCCGTGGACATCAGCTGCAGGCCGGAAGAGAGGGCCCCCAGCATCAGGAGTATCCCCCCGGTCAGCGTGATAAGGCCCTTATGAGGCTTTCCCAGTTTCAGGAGTATGGCCGCCAGGCCGTAGAGGAATATAAAAGGGAAGAGATAGGCGGATTGGCCCAGCAGGCCGTGCAGCACGCCGGACACGGTCTCGCCAACCACTCCCTTGGGGCTGCGGCTGAACGTCAGCCAGATGAGCCACAGGGCGAAGGCGAAGGAAAGTATCCAGTAAAGCGCCCCCGCAAAAGGGGACGGAGCCCCCTTCTTGCCGGGCGCGGCGAACCTGCGTTTAAACATCTTCTTACCGCCTTACTGCTGGCCGGAAGCCGGCCTTATGGTGTAGTTAAGGTCTTTGGGGTAGAGCTGTATCCGGCCCTGCGACATGAGCCAGCCCAGGGCGAGGTACAGGGAGGAACTGGAAAGGTGCAGCTTGAGCTTGATGTCCCATGATGTAGTCTCGCCGGAGGCCGTGATCACGTCCATGACCTGCTCCGCCGTGCCTTTTATGCCGTCCGTGAATTTGTTGTTGTCGCTCATCTTTATTTCTTCTTAATAAGGAAGAGGGGCTGGTTGGGTTCGACGGGCTTGCCGTTCTCCGTAAGGACCTTGAGTATGACGCAGTCCTCTTCGGCCTTGATCTCGTTGAATACCTTCATGGCCTCGATGACGCAGATGACCTGGCCGTCCTTGATGGAGTCCCCTTCCCTGGCGTAGGGAGGGCTGGACGGGCTGGGGGCGCGGTAGAAGATGCCGGACATCGGCGCCTTTATCGTTTCCCCCTCGGCCGCCGCGGGGGCGGCGGCAGGCCCGCCCGCAGGATTCCCTTTCTGGGAGGCCTGCGGGGCGGGCTGCTGCGCCGTTCCGGGGGCGAAGACCGGTATGGGGTGGAAGGTCTGCGAGTGCTTGCGGACGAGCTTTATATAGGTCTCGTCCTTGGCGAACTCTATGACCTCGAGCTTGTTGGCGTTCATGAACTGGTAGAACTTCTGTACCTGATCAAAAGCGCCGCCTGAAGCCTTGTTCCCCGCTGTTTTCTTCTTGTTCATACCTTGGTCTCCGTCCTCCTGGTGCCTTTTACCTGCGTCCGCGTCCGCCGCCGCCGCGGGGACCGCCGCGTAC
>DNQL01000015.1 GCA_003500765.1 Elusimicrobiota bacterium
GTCACAGCGCCCGCGTAGGAGGAACCGAAAGCCCGCAGCGCGCCACGCGCCATCGCGGCCGCGCATTCCGCCGAGACAGCTCCGTGCCGTTTAAGGATGGCGGGGCTCACCCCGAGAAGGCGGGTCTTGGCCGCGTTGGAATAGGATGTTATCCCGCCCAGGAAGAAGTCCGAGCTGCCCGGTTCGTCGGTCATCAGCTTGGAGGCGAGGCCTCCCGTGCACGACTCGGCCAGCGCCAGCGTCTTTCNNACCGGGCGCGGAGGGCCCGGCCCAGGGCCTCGAACCTCCCTTCCCCCGTCTCGGAATAGACGGCGGCGCCCAGCGCCCGGCGCGCGGCTTTTTTTACGGCGGCCAGCTTCCGGGCGGCCAGGGCCGGGGTTCGGCCGGTGACGGTAAAAGCGAACTCTATCTCGTCGGGGCCGGCCAGTATAGTGAAGTCGACGCCGCGGAAAGCGCGCAGCACCGGCTTCAGCATGCGCTCCGCCTGTACCTCCCTGAGCCCGGCGGCTTTCAGCCTGGCCGAGAGGGCCGTCCCGGGCTTCAGCCCGAAGAAGGAAGTTATCTCCCCGGCGAGGCCGTCCGCGAACATCGGTTCCCATTCGCGCAGCGGCCCGGGCAGCAATACCAGCATCCGCCCCCCGCGCTTTACGACCTGCCCGAAGGCGGTGCCGTTGCGGTTGGCGATCACGCGGGCCCCCTCCAGGATCACCGCCTGGTCCGCCATGTTCGGCGGCATCTTTTCCAGGGAGTAGCGGCGCCGCAGTTCGGCGGCGCATTCCGGCGAGGACCTGAGACGGAGCCCGAGCGCGCGGGCAGCCGCCCGCCTGGTCAGGTCGTCGAAAGTGGGGCCCAGCCCGCCGCAGGTTATCACGAGCCGGCAGGAAGACATGGCCTCGCGTATGGAGCGGGTTATAAGCGGCAGGTCGTCGCGCAGCGACCTCTCACCGCGCAGGGTAATTCCCAGTTCGCGCAGACTGGCGGCGAAAAGGGGCGTGTAGAGGTTCACCTTGGAGGATACCAGCTCCGAACCGGTGCAGAGCAGCTCGGCTTCGGCCTTCATATGTTCACCAGGTCTTCGCCGTGATAGAGCGCCAGGAACAGGAGCATGTAGTCTTTAAGGTGGCGGGTTAGAAGGAAGTTGCGGCGGACATGCTCCTTGCCGTTCTCGCCCAGCTTTCGGGCGTAGTCGGGGCTGTTGAGGAGCTGCTTGAGGGCGAATGCCGCGCCTTCGACGGAGTGGCACAGGAGCCCCGAGTATTTGTGCGCGACCTGCAGCGGTATTCCCCCGACCGCCGAGGCTACGACCGGCTTGCCTTTCCAGAGGGCCTCCGAGACGGTGAGGCCGAAGCCCTCTTTGAGCGACTTCTGGATTATAATGTCGGAGCCGCGCTGCAGCGCGTTTATCTCCAGGTCGTCCTGCTTCATGAGCAGTATGTGCAGGTCCGGGTCCCCTTTCGCGCGCTCCATGACCTCGGCGTAGACCTGCATGCCTTCCGGGTCGTCGGCCGCGCCTCCGCCGGCCAGGACCAGTCGGCAGTCGATGTACTTCTTCACCAGCCGCCAGGAGTCGATCACCCCCAGCGGGTCCTTCAGCCGGTCGAAACGGGAGATCTGGGTGACTACCGGCTTGTCGCGCGGGATGGCGTATTTCTCCATCACCGAGGCGATGAATTCCGGCTCCAGCTCCCGGTTCTTGTCGCTGAGCGGGTCTATGGAGGGCGTGATCTGGAACTGCCTCAGCGGCAGCTCTCGCGAGAACTGCGGCGCCGAGAAAACCGAGGCGTCGTAGCCGCCGATGAAGCTCATCAGGAAATCCCAGGTCCCCGGCTCCGGCCTGGAGACGTCCACGTGGCAGCGCCATATCCACTTATTATCCCTCTTCTTCGCCACCAGTCCCATCGGCTGCGGGTCGTGTATGAACATTATCTCGGCGCCGGTATCGACCGCCTCCATATTGGCGCGGCTGGTCTCCATGAAGATCTCTTTTTCCTGAGGCGTCAGGGTCTCCCCGCCGCCGTGCAGCGCGTTGTGTATCTTCTTGGTCACGGCGAAGAAAGCGTCCCCGCCCTTGATCACGTCCCAGGAGGCGTCCACCCCCATCTGCCTCAGCAGCGGTATCATGCGGTTGAGTATTTCCGCCACGCCCCCGCCGACGGCGGTGGAGTTGACGTTCTTGACGGTCTTGCCGCGCAGCCGCTCCGAGAGCAGCCTGAGGTCGTCTATGACGTCCTGTCCGACGATAGGCGCGTAGTCTTCTATGAGGGGCATCAGAGGCTCCTTTCTATGCTGCGCAGGAGGTTGCGGCGGAGGTCTTCGAGCGTCTGGGTGTAGGGGTCCAGCCGCTCCACAAGAGCCGAGAGTTCCCGGTCTTCAAGGCAGTCTTCGAACCACTTGGAAAAGTCGTTCTTGCCTTTCTCCAGGCGCAGCCGCGATTCGAAGACGTGGTAGTAGATGGAGTCGACCGTGATCCTGGAGAGTATGTCCGCGAACTCGCGCAGGTCGCCGGCCTCGTGCCTGGTGGGCATGATGAAGCTGATGGACTTGAGGAAATGGAACTCCCTCCCCTCCGCGGCGAATTTGAGCGAGGCCATCGGGCTGGCTTTGACGTAGCCCTCGATGGTCGCTATTATCGCCTCGCGCAGCGCGCGGATGGAGCCGAAGCGCATGATGTCGAGGCTGTAGAGACGCTCGGCCAGCGCCTCCTCTCCCAACTCGCCCGCTATCCAGTAGGCGAAGTCGTTGGGGGGTTCCGGCGAGATGAACTGGTGCTGCTGCAGGAAGCGGTGAGTGTGATGGTAGATTGAAGAGCCGTTGACGTCCCGGAGTATGTCGGTCAACCCCTGCAGGTTGGAGGCCCTGCGCCCCGTCAGTTCGGCGATCTGCAGGCGCGTGTAGAACCTGAACGGAGCCGTCGCTTTGCGTATCTCTTTCATCTTTCCTCCGCGGCCGCCCGCAGTATTTTTTCAAGCAAACGGGC
>DNQL01000281.1 GCA_003500765.1 Elusimicrobiota bacterium
CCGCCGGCGCGGCGCCGCGCGCGGCGGCGGGAAAGAGGAGCAGACTTAAAGCGGCAAGCAGGATGTAACGCCCCGGGCACGCCGGCTTATGGCCTAAAGCCCGGGAAGCGGCGACGGGCGTCCAGGCCGCGGGATCGAATGTCAGCCTCATGTATTCAGAACCGCATGGTAGCGCCGACCAGCAGCCCCAGGTCGTCGGCGCCGCCGTTCAGACCCAGACGCACGCCGGCGTCGAGGTCCAGGGAGGGGTCAGGGGACCAGACGATCCCGAAGAGAGAAGTGACCGGGTGCGAGGCGGAGCCCTTGTCGGTATTGGTCTCTACCGCCAGCTCCGCGGCCAGCACCGTCCGGGGAAGGACTTCGACCGCCGTCAGCGCGGAGGCGCTGAAGACGTTCGTCTCCTCGTTAATGGAATTCTTATTATACTTGTAGCCGGCGTTCAGGTAATACTGACGGGGGCCTTCCGCGCGTCCGGCTATGCCGTATACCCAGACCTGGCCCTTACCCGCGCCGAGGCCCGCCGCGTCGTTACCGGCGGGCAGCGAAAAACCCGGCTTAAGCGCCAGGTCCCAGCCGCGGCGCTCGGCCACCCAGAACTTGGCCTCCATAGCGACGTCGCCCAGGCCGCTCTCCGAAACTCCGCCGGAATTCCAGCCCTGCCAGGGAGCGCTGAGCAGTATGTCCAGTTTGTCCCAGAGGCCGTAGGAGAAAGTGGCCGAGAGCGTATTCGAAAAATAGTCGGCCGCGGTGGTGTCTTCGGTATGGTCGAACCCGACCTCGGCCTGTATCACGTCCCGCCCCAAAAAATTCGTATTCTCCGTGACAAATGGATAAAAAGCGAAGGACGGGGAACCCGCGACACACAGGGCGAAGAATAAAGGAAGGGATATTTTCATATCCGCCTATTATCCTTAATTTCGCGTCCCTCTGAAAGGTCCCGCCGGGAGAACGGGCCCTTAGCGGCGGGCAGGCGCGGGAAAGAACGACCGCAGCGCGTAAGCGCCGGCGACCAGGGCCCCGAAAGCGCAGACTATGGCCGCCCCGGTGGGCAGATCGAAACGGGCCGAGGCGTAGATACCGACGAGGCTCATCAGCGCCCCCAGGCCCCAGCCCCAGAACAGCCTCTTGCGGCAATCGTCGGTAAACAGCATCGTGGCCACGGCCGGCATGATCAGGAACGAGAACACCAGGAGGACTCCGGCGACCGACACCGAACTGGTCACCACGAACCCGAACGTGGCGTAGAAGAGGAAATCCCAGAGGCGGACGTTCACCCCCGCGCGCGCGGCCGCTTCCGGGTCCCGCGAGATCAGCAGGAATTTCTCCCTGAAGACGTAATGGAAGAGCCCTATCAGCCCGTAAAGCGCGGCCGTCCTGGCAAGTTCCTCCATACTCACGAAAAGGATGTTGCCCACCAGCATCTCCTTGATATGACTGGCTTCACCGGGGATGCGGTCGAGCACCAGCACGGCCAGCGCCGCGGCCACCACGTAGGTGATGCCTATAACGGCTTCCTGCGGCACATGGGAATCCTTCAGCCTGCTGAACGCGTAGATAGCCGCGCCCACGAAGGTGAAACATAACGAGAAGACATAGGCCTGCGGCGAATGGAGCGCGAAGCCGAAAAGCGCCGCCACCACCGCGCCGAGCGCGGCGATCTGCGCCAGGGCCAGGTCCACGAATATCACTCCGCGCTCCACCACATGGACCCCCAGGTAAACGTGTATGCCCGTCAGGATCAGGGCGGCGAGAAACGGCATCATCATAAGTTCCAGCATATGTCCTCCCGCCCCCGCCGCGGCGGCGGGGGCAGTTCCTTGATTCTCAGCGCGACAGTTCCCCGACCAGGAAGTCGAAAACGTCGAAGTATGTCTTTACGCCCGGCAGCCCGCCGGCCGAACTGGCCACCCGCAGCGCCCCGGCCCCGGTTTTTTCCGCGATCATGCCCGGACCCTTCATCGGGTAATAACTCTCGACCAGGATAAAGCGCGCTCCGGTCTCTTTCATGGTCCTTATCACCTTGTCTATATGCGCCGGGGAAGGAGGGATCCCCGGCTTGGGCTCGATGTTCTCCACTATCTCCAGGCCGAAAGCCCCGGCGAAATATATCCAGGAGTTGTGATAGGTGACTATCTTCGTGCCTTTGAGCGGGGCCATCGCCTCGCGCCACTTCTCCAGGCGCGCGTCCAGTTCCTTCTTGTAGGACGTCAGGTTGGCTTCGTAGACCGGGGCGCCGGACGGGTCAAGCCGCGCCAGCCCGGCCGCTATATTACGGGCCATAATGGCGGAATTGGCCGGGTCCAGCCAGTAGTGGGGGTTGCCGAAGATGTGAATATCCCCCATGGCTGCGTCCACCCTGCCCGTCGGCACCTGCAGCACCTTTATCCCCACCGAGGTGTCCACGTAACCCGGGGCGCCATAGACTATTTTGCCGTTGCGCGCGGCCGCAACCAGGCTGTCCGCCCACATATCCTGGTCCAGGCCTATGCGCACCAGCATATCGGCCCGTCTCAGTTTCACCACCATGCTGGGCCGGGGCTCCACGAAATGCAGGTCCTGGTCGCCGGTGGAGATGCTCTCGACGGAGACCCGGTCCCCGCCTATGCGCTGCGTCAGCCAGGCCAGGTCGGAGGTCGTGGTCATAACTTTCAGCTTCGCCGCGGCGGGCCCCGCCGTCAGGGCCAGGGCCGCGAGCGCCATCAATATCTTTTTCATGTGATTCTCCTTTGGATCTCCGGGGCGTCACTCAAGTTCGTGGCTGTGCGGGCCTATGCCGAAGCTTAACTGGACCCAGCCTTCATTCGCCTTATCACCGTCCACGTTCTTATGCCTGTACTGCAGGCGGGCGTGCGTGGTCTCGGTCAGGTGGCGGGTCAGTATGGCCGAGTATACCCGCTCGCGCGAAACGACGGGCAGGGCGTTCTCGGAATAGTCCGCCCTCACGCCCGCGTCCCAGTATTTGCTCCAGCGGTAATTAAGCAGCGAGTAGAAGCCGTCGCGTATCATATGCGCGGAAGCGGTGCGCCGGTCGAGCTGGAACCACTCGTTCTGGAAGGTCCAGCGCACGTAGGACGAAGGCCAGTACTTGAGCGTGAAGTCCGCGCCGGAGATCTTCACGTCGTCGCGGTGATGATCGTGATGACTGCCGCGCCCTTTGAGGGCGTTCAGGCCGAAAAGCAGTTCCGTCCTGGGGCCGGGGACGAAAGACGCCAGCAGCCGGCCGGTATAGGTCTTGTCGGCCACGCCGAACTCCGTACTCTCCACGATCACCGGGACCGTCACCGTGGAGCCGTCCACGGCCAGGATCTCGGCGGTGTTCTCGTCGTCTATGTGATGATGATGGCCCGCCACGGTCCAGGCGCCGCCCTGCAGCTCGGCGTAGAAGGGCAGCGGCAGCAGGTACGACAGCGCCACGCCCTGTCCGACCAGGCCGTGCTCGCCGAAGAAGTTGGTGATGACCGGAGGCTGGTCCGCCATCGGCCTGTGATGGGAATGGGACTTGTTCAGCCTGCCTATATCGACGTGGATCTTGCCGGCCTGCGCCGAAAGCCCGGGCAGCAGCTCCAGGAAACTGACCTTGGCCTCGCAGATCTCGGCCTCGTACCCGTCGTCGTGCTTATGAAGGGCCAGGAATACGTCGGCGCGCATTTTGGGGTAGATGTATCCCTGAAAGGCCGTCTCCACCTCGTCGAACTCCAGTTTATTGCGCGCATCGTCCGATTTGTCGTCGCTGACATAGCCGCCGAAAACGCCTATCACGCTTATGTCGGGCAGGTTCAGCGGCGTTCCGCGCATGCCCTGCGGCGCCGGGGCGGACTCTATGACCCTGCTGGTGAACTGCGCATCCGGCTGCGCGGCGCAGAAAGCGGCCGGCAGCAGGAAAAGACCGGTGAAAACCATGGTTTTTATCATAATGGCTCCAGAAAGAGATTTCCGACTGTCCCCGGGACGGCGCGTGCCGACCGGGCGGCCGGCGGATACGCCGGCGATAAGAAAGAATGTGTGGGAAGGAACGGGGCGGGAGCCCCGGTATCAGGCCCGCGGGGGAGCGCGGCTCAGGAAAACGGAAGAAACTCCGTAGAAAACGACCGGCAGGGACCGGACGACCGGCGCCAGGACAAAATCAGCCGGAGCGGACAGGAGTTCGGTACCGCAGTCGGAATTAAGCTCCGGAGAACAGACTACCAGGCAGACGGGACAGTTTTTATCCGCGGGGTTATCCTCGGACAACACATGCGCCGGCCAGGCCAGCGCTATGAGCAGCGCGGAAGCCAGCGAGAGCACTGGCAGAAATCTTTTTTTCAGATCGGCGGACATCGCTCGTATTCTATAACACCCGCCGCGCGCTGTCAAACACGCACGCCCCGGCTTTCAGAGAGACTTCCGGGCTTTCAGCAGCATTTCCGCCTCTTTCCTAAGAAGCGAGTAGACGGCCTCTTCCAGTTCGCGGGACGCCGGGCGCTTGACCTTGGGCTCCTTCAGCCTGGAGGTCAGCTCGATATAGGCATCGGCCGTCATGCCGTGCGCGTCGAAGAGCTTTTTGCCGCAGCGCAGGGCGCAGGCGTCTACGAGCAGCCTTTTCTCCGCGTTGCGGCGTATTTCCGCGGCCTTGGCCGGTATCGGCACGGCGGGCAGGCAGGCGACCTTCATCTTCTCCGGATTTTCTTCCCAAATGCGCAACAGCGCTTTGGAAGCCGCCGCGCCCGTGGCGCAGCCGCCATAACAGGTGAAGAGGAATAATTTATATTTTTTCATCCTTCGCCGACCCCTTCGTATAATTCCGCCGACTCGCGCAGGCCGGCGGAAAATTCCACTCCGATCCGGCCTGCCTCCGCGGTCACCACCGCCGCGTCCAGCCCCCCGGCCGTCTCCAGCAATGCCAGCCCTTTCTCCGGCCCCATGACGAAAAGAGCCGTGGCTATTATATCGGCCTCGGCGCAGGTCGGGGCCACCGCGGTGACGCCGACGCTGCGCGGCGCGGGGCCGCCCGAAACCGGGTCGATTATATGATGGTATTTTTTTCCGTCTTTCTCGAAGTACCTTTCATAATCCCCGGAAGTCGCCACCGCGGGCTCCGCGAGCTTCAGTAGGCCGAGCAGGGCGCCTTTTTCGCGGGGATGCTTTATCCCGATCTTCCAGAACTTCCGGCCTGGCGGCCTGCCATAGGCGCGCAAGTCCCCGCCCGCGTCTATCAAAGCGGCTTTCACGCCGCGGCGCCGCAATTCTTCCACTCCCTTATCCACCACAAAACCCTTGGCCGCCCCCCCCAGGTCGAGTTTCATACCCGGAACGGCGAACTTTATGGTTCTTTCGCCGGGATCGAGGATCACCCCCCTCCAGCCCGTACGGGCGCGCGCGGCCGCCAGCGCCTTCGTCCCGGGGATACGGCCTGTACGCCGCGCCTCCCGCCACAAGTCCAGCACGGGCCCGACCGTTATATCGAAAGCCCCGCCGGTGAGTTCCGAATACCGCAAGGACAACTCTATCAGCCCGAACAGTTCGGGAGAAACTCCAAAAGGGGCCGCGCCGGCCGAAGCATTGAGACGGCCGAGCTCGCTGTCCGGATCGTGGGCGTTAAAGACCTTCACCACCCGGTCCATCTCGTCGAAAGCGGCGTCCGCCGCCGCTCGCGCCGCCGCTCTATCGCCGTAGGCCGTAACGGTGACGAAGGTGTCCATCAGCGGGCGGGAACTGGTAAAACCATCGCCTCCAGAACAGGCGGCCAGAAGCGGCAGAACCGCGGCGGTCAAAAGGAATTTCCTCATTTTCATCCCCTGAGCCTTGAGACGAACCTGAACAACGGAGCGAGCAGACAAAGATTCCTGCAGTAGAACCGGTGGTCCACCGCCGAATACAACAGCAGCGCCGCCGCTATAAGCGAGAAAAAACCGGAATAAATGCCCGAAAAGACATACATGTACGGTTCAAGCGTATAATAGCGTCCGGAAGGCAGGAGATACAAGAGATAACCGGCAAGCAGAATATATTTGAGGTAACGGAGCCGGCCCGGCCTGGACGAATAGACCGGGACCTTCAGGAATTTCAGGGCGCGATGCAGCAGTTCGGAAAGAGCGCCGAAAGGACAGAGGAAAGAACAATAAATATTGCGCCCCAGGACCAGGGCCGCGAAAACCACGCAGGCCAGCAGCAGGAAAGGGCTGAAATAGGCGAACTTGAATCCCCCGGACAAACCGGAATAGATATCGTTGACCGAAAGATAGATCCTGAAGAAAAAACCCAGGGCGGCGGCGGCATAGATCATCGTGAGATATTTAAGGAACGGTCCGCGCAGATAAAGCGAAGCGAACGCCAGCAGCAGGCCCAGCGCCACGGCCAGGTATTCCGGCAGCCTGTTTATGGACGGCGGCGGGGAAACAGCGCCGTCGAGGTAGTACTTGAGGGAATCCCTTACGCCGTTGTTTATGGCCGCCGCGCTGTAAGTTGCCCCCGTCCAGGCGGCAGCGTCCTCTTCCAGCGGGAAAGCGGACCGGACGCTTTTGCCCGGATAACGCCCTAAAAAACCGTTCTCCCGCAGGAACTCCAGGTATTCGGGAGTTTCCGTGTTCTGCAGCACTTCCACGCGCCCTATGGTATCGTCCGGCTTTATGAAAACCAGCACCGGCAGTTTTCCCGCGTAACCCGTTATATTTCCGGAAACGCTTTCGGAAAGGACCGCGGTGCCGAGAAAAGACCCGCCGGCGCCGCGGACCTTATAGACCTTTCCGCTTTTTTCGGCGCGAACCGCGCCCCCGATACGGGCGGTTATGACCTCCTCCCCTCCGCACGGCGCCACGCCGAGCAGGCCGCGCCCGTAATAGAGGGCCGCTCCGCCAAGGACCAGCAGCAGGACCCTGCGCGCCGTTTTATTCATCCCCGCTCCGCGCCGGTCCTTCGGGAACGGCCTCTCTTACGGCGTAACCTTCATTGACGACCTTCCCGTCTTTCAAAACGCCGGACCGTATCATCGGCAGCACCTTTCGGCAGGTAGCTTCCACGGCGCGCCGTATGGCGCGGGAGGTCATGGTTGCCCCGCTTACGGCGTCCACTTCCGGTATTACATCCTTTTCGCCGGGGCCCAGGACCATATCCCTGAACTGGTTGAAGAAAGGGTTCCCGCCTTTTTTAGAGCCGCGCTCAAAATATTTCTTGACGTAGGAAAGCGTTTCCCGTGATTCAACGAGGACGCACCTCTTTATCTTTTTCCCGTCCCCGGAGATCTCAACCGCCACGGAAGTGGGCCCCTGGTAACCTTCCGGCCGCGCGTGATCCCCGGTCAGGAACCAGAAACTTCCCCCGCCGGGGCCGGGATCATAGATAAAACGTCCGACCGAGCTCTCGTACACGGCGGGGGTTTCCGCGCCGTTCTCCGCGGCTAACCGCGCGAAACCGGCGTCGGTGACCGGCGTCAAAGGACGGGGTTTGCGGCCGCGGCGCGCCTGCGCGGGAGAGGAAACGGCCAACAGGGATAAACTCAGCAGAACGGCGATAAAACAACGCATGTATCCTCCTTTTTTGATCACGCTCCGGGGCAATACGTCACCCCGGAGCGTAAAAACCCGTTCAGAATGTCCACATACTCATAAGCGTAAGCGAATAATCCGGCGCCGTGGAATTTTTTGCGCTGTAGGGCAGCGAAACCTGCACACCAAATTTACGCTTGTCGTAATCCTCTCCCATGGGGTAGAACTCAAGCCCCGCGACTATATTATGCATATACGCGTAATAGCCCGCGTCCCGATAGGCGGCGCTGTAAAGACTGCCCCTGTTCTTCTGCAGACCCAGCCAGCCCGCCAGCTGGGCTTTGAGCTCTATACGCTCCGTTATCCCCTTCTCCAGGACGAACATATAATCCAGCCTGTCAGGCATATCCCTGCCCGACTGACCGAAGTTATAGTGGTTCTTTTCGAGAGGTTCATCGGCCGGCAGATAAGCGGTGGCCGCGTATTCCGGCGCTTTCCCCCACCATTCATAAATAAGGTGCGCGGCAAAATCCACGCCCACGCTGAGGCCGCCATGCGCCAGCAGGCCCAGCTGGGCCTTGTCGCAGCCCGGGCCGAGCCCAGTAATTATATCTTCCAGGTTGTCGGCCAGGCCGAAGCCGTAGGCCGCGCCGGCGCTGAGCTTGAAATAATCCACGCTCTTAAGGCCGGTCCCGGTCAGGTCGATGAAACGGTACTTGCCGGCCAGCCATAATTCGGCCAGCGAAGCCTCGCTGAAGGAGATCCGCCTGGCGCCTGCGGTTTTCTTCTGGCTTTCGCTCTCCACAGCGCGATACTTGGCCTGCACGGCCACGTCCAGGGCGGCGGTAGCGCCATAACCTATCCTGACATCGGTCTCCGCCTGTTCCTTGGCGCGGACCGAATTATCCCCGGAGGTCCCGATGTCCACCATCTTCCCGGTGGCCCAATCGTACTTTTCCGTCATCTTCGTGACTTTATAGTTCAGCCTGGGCCAGAGCGTACCTTTCGGTATGCCGTTGGGACAGCCCAGTATATCCGCGGAACTGGCGACGGAAGTCAGGGTAAAAACCAGCAATAAAGCCCCTGTTATGCAACTTTTCATGTTATAAATCTCCTTATGTTTTAATCTCAACGCCCGTCGAACCGGTTGTCAAGGGTATGCAAAGCCGGCGGGGCGGCGTATTCGGGTACTGAGAGGAGGATTCAACGCGGCGGAGGGGACCTGGCGGAGATCGGCGACCAGGGTCGGAAAAGGTTAATTTCCGTGACGGCCGGCAAAGCCGGCCTGAAAACGGTTATTGGAGGATCTGGCGCCACCGCGCCATGCGCGGAAACGCCCGCCATCAGATCGCAGACCTGGCAATCCAGGATATCATCCCCGGGCAGCCTGGAAAAGGCATGCTCATAAATATGCGCGGCCATCACGAAGACGGCCGCCAGCATCAGGGATAATGCCAGCCCTTCTATCTTTTTCGCTGATTTCAGCATCTGCGCGGCGGCGGGATTCAGGCCTTACCCCCTTTCAATTTCATAAGGCCCTCGATGGTCTTTTCAGCCACCGCTATCTCGCGGCGGTAATGCTTTATGAAACGGTCCAGCGAGTTCTCCCGCTCCGGAGCGCCCAGGCGCTCGCCGCATAACGCTGTTTTTTTCTCGGCGTCCGCGATATTTGCCGAAACCAGCGACGGTACGAGCTCGCTGTCATGACCTACGGCATGGCGCGGACAGACTTCGTGGCAGACGCCGCAACGGGCGCATTTCAACATATCTATCTTCGCTTTGCGGGCGGAAGTCAGGACGATGGCCTCCGCGGGGCATTTGCGGACGCAGACGCCACAGCCGGTGCAATCGTTTTCTTTTATCCAGGGCATGTTCTCTCCTTTAAACGCATTCGGGGATCTTTTCCTGATCAGCCGCGCCAGCGCCGGACAGGGCGTCGAGCGCGTTCTCGCAGGCCAGCACTATGGCGTTGGCGGCCGGGAAAAAGCTCTGCAACGGCTGCGCGCTGTAGGCAAGCCGCGAGAGTCCTTTGAGCGTCATCCTGCGCTGTATAGCCAGCGTCAGTATGTCCGTTTTGTCCGTGGCCGGGAAGCCGTCGCTGAGCACCTGGCCGCCGACCACCCGCAGGGTGGAGCGCTCGGCGACGATCTTGACCTTGAGCGGGCCGGCCTCGGCCATGATGGGGAAGGTGGTGGTCGCCTCGCCATGGCCGGTCACGACCTCCAGCCCGCGCTTGACGGCGGCCGCGGC
>DNQL01000205.1 GCA_003500765.1 Elusimicrobiota bacterium
GTTTTATAAGCCCCCATTTCCGCGACAATGAACCAGGGCCCCTCGCGGAAATGGGGGCTTATAAAACCGATGGCGTTGGACCCGGCCAGTATGCCGGCCGATTTTCCCACCTGCTCGAAGACGCCGTGCACGCCCAGGTAGCGGCCCTTCGCCGACGGCGGGGCCATATTGGCGCCCATGGCCTGCATGCCCGGCGAAACGGCCAGCTCCCCCAGGGTTATTACGACCATGGCGGCGGCGGCGAAGAAAAAGGAAGGGGAATAGCCGAAGGCGAGATAGCCGGCCGCGTAAAGAAGCGCCCCGGCGCCCAGGCCCGAGGTTATCCTGCGGCCTTCGAGCGCCCTGGTGACCAGGTACTGGAAAGCGACCACCAGGAGTCCGTTCAGCGAGAACAGCAGCCCTATCTCGCGCTCCGAGAAGCCGAGGAACGCTTTTGAGTAAAGCGAACTGGAAACCACCAGCTGGCTCATGACCGCGCTCATCGTGAAGGAGAATACGCAGAACCTGAGGAAGGTCCTGTCGGCCAGGGCCGAACTGAAACCCGAAAACCCGGAGGTCCCGGCCGCGGACCCGGCCTGGCCGGGAACGTCCTTTATCGAAAAAGCGACGATAACGGTGCACGCCGCGAAGACCAGGGCCGTGGCGAAGAACATCAGGGTATAAGAACCGGCGGCAAGCAGGCCGCCGGCGGCGGGCCCCAGAGCCCAGCCGGCGTTCATGCCCATGCGCAGGAAACCATAGGCCTTCATCCGGCCGGCCGGGGGGGTCTGGTCGGCCACCCAGGCCCTGGCGGCGGGGTGGAAGAAACCGCCGGCAAGCATCCCCAGCGGGTGAACTACGAAAATGAACCAGAGAGGCCAGGCCCCGTATATGGCGAAGGCTATGGCGGCGATATTGAGCGTGCGCAGAGCCAGCGACCAGATCATGACCTTGCGCCGGCCTACCGCGTCGGAAACCTCACCGCCGGCGAACTGGGCCGCCGACGAGACCAGCATGGAAAGGGCGAGGAACACCCCTATCCAGGACATGGGCAGGCCGCGCTGGGTATTGAGATAAACCGCCAGGAAAGGGAAAGAAACCGCGTAGCCGGCGGCCATGAGCCCTTCGGTGGCGGCGAGTATCCAGAAGGAGGGGGGCAGGGCCATTGGCGATATGATAGCAATCAAAGAAACCCGCGGAAACCCCTTCGGGCCCTGTTTTCCCTATGAAAAAAGGCCTTTTTTTGCTAAAATATATGAACTTAGATGTCCACGGCAGAACTCACCCGCAAGACGGCCTTACTGGCGAACATAAAAGGAATATCCTCCAGAATAGCGGAGGCATGCCTCCGCGGCGGACGCGACGCCGGGGCGGTAAAGCTGCTGGTGGTCACCAAGTACGCGGAGGATTCCGACATCCGGCTCCTGGCCGAGGCCGGCTTGATGAAAGCCGCCGGCGAAAGCAGGGTGCAGGACGCGAGGGCCAGGTGGACCGGGGGCGGCCCGCTGGCCGACCTGCGCGGGCGCGTGGAACTCCATTTTATAGGCCATCTGCAGACCAATAAAGCCAAAACCGCGGCCGAGACCTTCGACTGGGTGGACTCGGTGGACAGCGTTAAAATAGCCGCGGAGCTCAGCCGGCACGCGGCCGCCGCGGGAAAAAAGATCCCGGTATTAGTCCAGCTCAAGCTCAACGACTCCCCGACCCAGTCCGGGATATCTCCCGACGAGGCGCCCGCGCTTCTCGCCGAAGTACGGAAACTCCCCGGAGTGGAGCCGCGCGGATACATGGGCATAGCGCCGGAGGGAGCCTCGCCCACGGAGCTCAAAACAGTTTTTCTCAATGCGAAAGCCGTTTTCGACAGGGATTTCCAGGGCCCGGGCAATTATCTTTCGCTGGGCATGAGCGGGGATTTCGAGGCGGCGGTCGAGGCGGGCTCCAACCTGCCCCGGCTGGGCGGCCTGGTTTTCGGTCAGTAGCGTTTCCGTTACCGTGGCTCCCGGGACAGAACGGGGGCCGAAAGACGCGGCGCGGGCCAAAGGCCGCGGCAACAGAGAGGTAGGGGAATGATAGTAAAAGTACGGGTGATACCCAACTGCGAGGACAACGAAGTGGTGTCGCGCATAGGCAGCGTGCTGCGGGTCAAGATCTGCGCCGCGGCCGCCGACCTCAAGGTGAACACGGTTCTGCGGGATTATCTCGCGGAATTCTTCGAAGTCCCGCTCAAGATGGTCAACATCATACGCGGCGCCAAGGGCCGCGAGAAGACGGTGGAGATAACGGGCAAGACCGAGGAACAGCTCAAGAACTGCCTCGATTCCATACCGTGAGACCGCAGCGGCCGGCGCTACATTGGAGCCCGTCTCCAGCTTAGCGCCGGCCGCCGCCTTTTTTAAAGAATGACACCTCCAAGGCTGACATACCGCGACGGCGTACTCAGGATCCTGGACCAGCGGCTCCTGCCGGACCGGGTAGTCTATACCCCGGCCCGCACGGCGGCCGCCGTAGCAAAGGCCACGAAGGACATGGCGCTGCGCGGGGCCCCTCTCATCGGCTGCGCCGCCGCCTTCGGCTTCGCGCTGGAACTTCGCCGCCTCC
>DNQL01000161.1 GCA_003500765.1 Elusimicrobiota bacterium
AGCAGGCCGGACAGCCCGGCCGCGGGGCGGGGGCGGGCCTGGAAGTACACACCTGGGAGGACCTCTCTCCTTTCGCCAGCATAGCCCGCATGGTCACGCTGCTCATAGTGGTGGTGCGGCTGGTGCTGGTCTTTATCGTCCTGGTCAGCGTGCTCAATGTGATGATGATGTCGGTCTATGAGCGCGTAGGCGAGATAGGCACCATGGCTTCCATAGGCGTGCAGCCCGGCCGCATACTCGCGCTGTTCCTCACCGAAGGCCTGCTGCTGGGCCTATTCAGCGGCGTCATCGGCGCGGCGGCGGGTTCCGCCATACTGCTGCTGCTCAGGGCTATGAAGATCCCTTTCACCTTCGGCAACATGGATCTGGTCCTCTCTCCGTCGGTGCCGGCGGGGGAAGTGGGGCTGGCCCTGGCGGTAGTGATACTTATTTCGGCGCTGGCCAGCCTGCAGCCCGCCCGTAAGGCTTCCAGGATGGAGCCGGTGGACGCGCTGCGCCACGTTTGACGAGGAGAAAGAGATGAAAATATTGAAAATACTGATGGTCCCTGCGTTGCTGGCCGCGGCCCTGCCAGCGGCCGCGCTCGACGGCGAGGCGCTGCTCAAAAGGATAGACGGCAAGCTGATGCCGCCCAGCTACGAGTCCTACCGCAAGCTGATCAATATCGAGCCCGACGGCAAGAAGAAGGAATTCATCTTCTACTCGGTCAAGAAAGGCCGGGATTCCATGGCCATGCTCTACCTGGCGCCGGCCAGCGACAAGGGCCGCAGCACGCTGCGCCTGGGCGACAATATGTGGCTATATATCCCCAATGTAGGCCGGCCCATGCGCATCACCAGCCTGCAGTCGGTCACAGGCGGCGTCTTCAATAACGCCGATATCATGCAGGTGGATTACGCGGCCGAATATTCGGTGAAGTCGGCCAGCAGGACCGCCGGCGGCTACCTGCTGGACCTCAAGGCCAGAACCAAGGCCGTGGCATACGACAGCCTTAAGATGTGGGCCAAGTCGGATGAGACGCTCGAAAAGATAGAGTGCTATTCGGCCAGCGGCATGCTGATAAAGACGCTGGAGTTCAAGGAGCCCAAGGATTTCGGCGGCGGCTTCACCCGCCCGTCGGTAATGGAGACCCACAGCCCGCTCTACAAGGGTTATAAGTCGGTCATGATCTACTCGCAGGTGAAGGCCCGCGAGTTCAAGGACGAGGTCTTCACCACGGGCTATATGGGCAAACTGGAGACCCTGCGAAAGTGAAATTACGGCTGGCCCTCCTTCTGCTGCTCGCCCCGGGGCTTGCCGCCGCCGGCGAGTACGATTTCGACATACCCGGCTCCGCGGATTCCGCGGCCCCGCGGCTGGAACTTTCCGGGAACATGGACGCCCGGTATATCCTCGTCGATATGAGGCGGGATTCGCCGCTTTACGCCCTGCAGTATTACGGCCAGGACCCGGCGGGCCTGCTCTCGCAGTACAGGCTGGACCTTTACCTGGGCGGCGATTACCGCTCGGGGCCGCTGTCCTTCCGGGCCCGCACCTACTCGCAATATCACAGCGAGGAGGAGAGCGACCTCTCGCTGCACGAACTTTACGGCTCGCTGGCGCTGGGCGACCGGGGCTCGCTCACCGCCGGTAAGCGCATGTACAGCTGGGGCAAGGGCTACGCCTTCAACCCTGCCGGCTTCGTCAACCCGGTAAAGGACCCCGAGAACCCGGAACTGGCCCAGGCCGGCCTGATGTCCTTCGCTTACCAGTACATACGCAGCTTCTCCGGCGGCCCGGTCTCCAACGCGGCCCTGGACCTTATCGCCGTCCCGTCGGCGGAGACGCTCAACGCCCAGAATTCCGAGGCCCGCGACACCGACCTCGCCGCTAAACTGTCGTTCCTGGCCTGGGACACCGACCTGGACCTGATGGGATACGCCAGTCGCGTCAACCCGGAGCGGGTGGGCGCCGGCCTGTCGCGCAACCTCGGCCCCGCGCTGGAAGTGCACGGCGAATACGCCCGTTTCCACAATAAGACCCGCCGCACCGTGGCCGCCGGTACCGTAGTCGCCGGCGAGACCGACGGCGAAGACTGGCTGGTGGGCCTGCGCTGGCTCAATAACTGGAACATGACCACGATAGCCGAATATTACCGCAACGGGGCCGGCCTGAGCGAGGGGGAATACGGCGCCTACTCGGATTTCCTGGAAGCCGCCGCAGTTTCCGGCAGTTCGGTCACGGCCGCTTCGGCGCTGTCCCAGGCCAGGAGCGGCTTCGGCGGCTCCAACCTGATGCGGGACTATCTCTACCTCAAGGTCTCCATGCCGGAGCCCTTCGGCTGGCTATACTTCACGCCGTCGGCCTATGTAATGGTCAACGCCGCCGACGGCAGCTGGCTGGCCGGTCTGCCGCTTTCGTATAAGCCCGTGACTAATTTCGAATTCATAGCCTGGCCGGTGTTCACCGGCGGCGGCCGCGGCACCGAGTTCGGCGACCGGCAGGCCGCGGCCAAGCTGGACCTGTGGCTGCGTTTCTACTTCTGACCCGGCGGCCCGGCCGCGCGGCCTCCCTCGGCGTCCGTTTTTCTTGACACTCCCGCCGTATAAAGTGTACTATTGAGAATAATTCTCAATAACTATGCACAGAAGAAAAGACCACGACCCTAATTGCTGCTGCCGCCGCGTGAGCGGACACGGCAGGCGCATGACTCCGCCCCGCCACGCCGTCCTGGACGCGCTGAGCGAAAGGGGGGATCATCTTACCGCCGAACAGGTGTTCAGGAAGGCCTCCCGCCGCTGTCCCAACATAGGCCTGGCTACCGTTTACAGGACACTGGAGCTCTTCACCCGCCTGGGCATGGTCAGCAAGTTCGACACCGGCGACGACAAGGCTCGCTATGAATTCGCCGATCCCACCGGAGAGAAGGGCCATCATCACCACCTGGTCTGCACCGCCTGCCGGAAAATAGTCGACTACAAGGATTTTATAAAGGAGGAGACCGAACTGCTCCGGAAAACGGAGGAGGGTCTCGCCAAAAAATACGGCTTCCGTATCGACAGCCACATTATCCAGTTCCACGGCCTTTGCCCGGACTGCCGTGAATCGATTTCCCGTATGGAGTGAAGACAGTCGTTAAGCACGCCAAGGAGGAACTTCAAAGATGATCATCACTATAGTCTTAACAGCCGCCATCGCAGTCGTTTTGATGTATGTCAGGGTCCGCTTCCTGGACCTGATGGTAAAAGAGATACGCAGCCCTTTCGATTTCGATGAGACCATCGCGAGACTCACCAGTTCCATCGGTTCCAGGAAAGGCTGGCACGTTTTCAACGTGGTAGATCAGGGTGGTGAGATAATCCGCAACGGCGGCGATGACGTCGGCCGCATAACCGTCCTGCAGTATTGTCACGGCGCTTTAGCGTCGAGGATGTTCCTTGCGGACGAGCGGAAGAAGATCTCCGTCTTCTCTCCCAAGACCATGTCGGTTTATCAGAAGAACGACGGCGCGACTTATGTGTCCATGATGAACGGGGAGCTGATGCTGCTGATGGCTTCCGGCGAGATGAAAGAGATAATCGAGGACGTTTCCGCGGAAGTTAAGACCATCATGTCGGTGTTTCGGAAAACCCCGGCGGCGGAGCCAGCCGGAGTGAATTCTTGAAAACGGGTGGCCGCGAGCCGTTCCGGCGGCGTGGGAGAATAAGTAAAAAGGGAGAACCAATATGAAAATAGGCGTAACTCTTAACGACGGCAAAGGTCTCGACAGCGAGGTCTGCGCGCATTTCGGGCAGTGTTCCCATTTCCTCATCGTGGAGGCGGAGGGAGACAAGATCAAAAGCTCCAAGGTGGTCGAGAATACGGCCGTTCACGGCGGCGGCGGCTGCACGGCCGTCACCGAGATACTCCAGTACGGCATAACCCATGTAATAGCGGGCGGCATGGGCATGGGCGCGCAGAACAAGTTCGCCGCCGCGGGAGTGCCGATATTCGGCTTCTGCGGCCGGGCTGAGGACGCCGTCAAGGAACTGCTGGGCAGCAAGCTAGGCGGCATAGATCCCTGCAAGGACCACGGCCACGACGGGAATTGCGGCCATTAAATGAAACTCGCGGTAGCCAGCGGAAAGGGCGGCACGGGGAAGACCAGCCTCGCCTGCGCGCTAGCGCGGGCCCTGGGGCCCCGCGCCGCCCTGCTGGACTGCGACGTGGAGGAGCCCAACGCCGGCATCTTCCTCAGGCCCGCCATAGATTCCGAAACCACGATAACCTCGCTGGTGCCGGTCATAGACGCCGCGAAATGCAAGGGGCATGGCCGCTGCCAGGAGGTCTGCGAGTACAACGCGATAAAACTTTTCAACGGCAAGCCGTATCTTTTCGATCATCTCTGCCATTCCTGCGGCGGCTGCGCCCTGGCTTGTCCCGAGGGGGCCATAACCGAGCGCCCGCGCCCGATAGGCGTGACCAGGACGGGCATGGCCGGGGATATCTTCTTCGCCGACGGTATACTGAATATTGGCGAGGCCGCCCCCGTCCCGCTGATAAAAGCGGTCAAGCGCCTGGCCCCGCCGGACCGCGACCTCATCATCGACTGTCCGCCTGGCACCTCCTGCCCTATGATAAACGCCGTCAAGGGCTCCGATTTCTGCCTGCTGGTAAGCGAGCCCACGCCCTTCGGCCTCAGCGACCTCAAGATAGCCGTGGAGACGCTGCGCAGGATAAATATCCCGCACGCCCTTATCATCAACCGTTCCGATAAAGGGGACGGGGCCATGGAGCGCTGGTGCGCGGAGGAGAAGATCGAGATACTCCTGAAGATCCCTTTCGACATCGAGATAGCCCGGGCCTATTCCCGCGGCGAGACCATGCTGGAGGCGCGGCCGGAGTACGCTGCCGCCCTCTGCTCCATCTTTTCCCGTCTGCGAGTGGAGGCGGAAACATGAAACAGGTACTGGTGATAAGCGGCAAGGGCGGCACCGGCAAGACCACGCTGGCCGGGGTTTTCGCGCGGCTGGCCGCGCCCTGCGTCATGGCCGATTGCGACGTGGACGCCGCCGACCTGCACATCATCCTTTCGCCGGAAAAGGCCGAAGAGAAGGAATTCTTCGGCGGTTCCAAGGCCCGCATAGACCCGGCCGCCTGCATTTCCTGCGGCGCCTGCGCCCGGGTCTGCCGTTACGGGGCCGTGCGCGCGAACCCCTATTCGATAGACCATACGGCCTGCGAGGGCTGCGGCGTATGCGTCTGGAACTGCCCCGCGAAGGCCATAGTTTTCGAAAAAGCGCTCAGCGGGCGCTGGGGCGTCTCTTCCTGCCGCTTCGGGACTTTCGCCGGCGCGCGGCTGGAACCCGCCGAGGAGAATTCCGGCAAGCTGGTCGCTCTCATACGTGGCGAAGCCAAAAAAGCGGCCGAGGCCGCGGGAGCGAAGTGGGTGATACTCGACGGGCCGCCCGGCATAGGCTGCCCGGTGCTGGCCTCCATCGGGGGGGTGGACGCCGCCGTCGCCGTGGCCGAACCGACCCTTTCCGGCATACACGATTTCGGGCGCCTGGCCGAACTGCTCACGAAGCAGGGGATAAAAGGCTGGCTGCTGGTCAATAAATGGGACCTCAATCCGGAGAAGACGGAGGAACTGGAAAAGCTCGCCGCCGGCTTCGGCTTCGGCCTCCTGGGACGCGTTCCTTTCGACGATAAGATAACCGAGGCACTGCTGACCCTGCGGACCGCGGGCGAAGATTTCCCGGGTCCCGCCGCCGACGCCATGGCCGGCGCCTGGAAAAAACTGGCGGAGTCGCTATGACCAAAGAAACGGATAAGGACGAACGCAAGATGAAGCTGGAGGAGGCCGTGAAGAAATATTCCGGCCGACTCAACGATCCCGACTCCGCTTCCAGCGTCACCGGGCCCTGCGGGGACCGGATGGAATTCTACCTCAACTTCGACGGGGACAGGATAAAGGAAGTCCGTTTTCACGCCGAAGGCTGCGACGTGACCAGCGCCTGCGGCGCCATAGTGGCTTTCCACGCCGACGGCCGCACGCTCGACGAGGCCTTCTTTATCTCGCCGGGCCTCCTGTTAAAGACGCTGGGCCGCGTCCCCGAGGACCACAGGCATTGCGCCATACTGGCCTGCACCGCCTTTTTCCGGGCGGTGGCGGACCGCCTCTTGGAACCATGAACGGAACGGATAACTTCGGCTGGATAGCCGTTTTCGCGATCGCGGCGGCGGTAGTCAACGGCGCTGGCATCTACGCCATCTATTTCAACGAGCGCTGGGCCGAGCGCGCCAAGGGCTGGCTGATGTGCTTCGCCGCCGGCGTGCTGATCTCCTCGCCGCTGATGTTCGCCTTTCCCGAGGCCGTTAAAAAGAACCCGGACGCCGGTTTCGCGGCCCTGGGAGGCTTCCTGTTCATGTTCTTCAGCAATAAATTCATACAGCGGACTGCCGGCGAGAGGCATTTGGCCTTCGGCATCACGGCCGTGGAGGGGATAGCCATACATTCTTTCGTCGACGGCGTGATCTACGCGGTGACTTTCAGCGTGAGCCTGCTTATAGGGATGGTTTCCGCGCTGGGCCTGGTCATACACGAGTTCGCCGAGGGCGCTATCACTTTCTCTTTCCTGCTCAAGGGCGGCATGCGCAGAAAAAAAGCCGCCATGTTCGCCTTTTTCGTGGCCGCCCTGACCACGCCGCTCGGGGCTTTCGTCGCTTATCCTTTCGTCAGCAGCCTGGGGCCCGCCGTGCTGGGCCTGCTGCTCGGCTTTGTCGTGGGCGTGCTGATATATGTCTCCGCTTCTCACCTGCTGCCCGAGGCGCGGGAGCATGAGAAGGGACATTCCACGCTGGCTTTCCTGTCCGGGGTGGGAGTTGCGATCGTTATGCTTTTCGCCAGGTACGCGCGTTGAACGCCCGGTCCCGCCGCCGCTTTGAAATATCGGATGAAGGAGAAATAACATGAAGATATGCGTTTCCGCGATGGGCGGTTCACTGGACGCCAAAGTGAGCGAGCGGTTCGGCCGCGCGCCTTACTTCGTCATAGTCGAGAGCGACGATATGACCTTTACCCCGGTGCTCAACGCCGCCGAAAGTATGCAGGGCGGAGCCGGTCCCGAGGCCGTGCGCCAGGTCACGGAGAAGGGCGCGAAAGTCGTCCTGACCGGGGACCTGGGCCCCAACGCCAAGAACGCGCTGGCCGCGGCCGGCATAACCGGCGTGACGGGCCTCAAGGGCGAGAGCACCGTCAGGCAGGCCGTAGAGGAGTACCTGAAGAAATGAAACGCGACAGGGTCGCGGCGGACCCCGCCGCTACGGCGCAGACTTTGCTGGAGATGACCGGCTCGCACTGGGTGCCGGTCTCGTTCCATGACAGTAAGCCCGCGGGCGTGAAGGTGTCGTCCCCTGTTCCGTTCTGCGCCGCGGCGGCCCG
>DNQL01000012.1 GCA_003500765.1 Elusimicrobiota bacterium
GCAGCGCCGCCGAGGACGCGGCCGCCGTCAGCCTGGGCGCGCGCCGCATCTTCGCCGACGTATGGTTCATACGGCTGATGCAGTATTACGGCACCCGCGAATCCGTCCACGACGAGCGGCTGCGCGAGCACCACTCCCACTACCACGCCGACGGCAGCGTCTGCGACCACGGCGAAGGCTGGGAGAAAGGGCATTACCCCGAATTCATCCCCCTTTCTTTCCATATCATGGACCTCGATCCTTACTTCCACAGCGCGGTCGTATATTCGGCGGCCTCGCTGGCCTATAACCTGGGCAAGCCCGCCGAGGCCAGGGAAGTCCTGGAGCTGGCGATAAAGCGGGCCCCCAGGGAATGGCGCTACCACTCCATCCTGGCGGCCGTAGGTTACAGCGGTGAAAAGAATCCGGGAGAGGTGGTAAGGCTGCTCCTCCCGGTGGTGCGGCAGCCCGACTGCCCGACGATGCTCAAGAACCAGACCGCTTTCCTTAGCAAGCGCGCCGGCGAATACGCCGTAGCCGCGGAGATATACAGGGATATCGCCGAGAACGCCCCGGAGCGGGAGTACGCGGAGCGCGCGCGCAGGGAGCTTGAGAAACTGGAGGGCGTGGCGCGATGAAGATACTCAAGATCGTGGATAACGCGGCGTGGGACATAAACTCCTACCAGGCCCTTCATCTTTCGCTGCAGCTGGCCAAGAAACGGCATACGGTGGTGGTCATGTGCCCCAAGGATTCGAGGCTGGCCGACGAATGCCTGAAATACAAGGTCCCGGTCAAGCCGTTCACCCTTGTGGCCCGGTTCGGCCTTTTTGAGCTCCAGGACTACGATATCATCCATCTCTACAATACTTACGGGATAGGCCAGCTGACCATCAAGAAAGCCGCGGCGCACGGCCGGATAGTTTACAGCCAGCTGCGCCTGGACAGCATGGCGGCCATGCTGAAGTTAAAGCGGATAGAGCCGCTTGCCGTTAAGTTCCTGGCGTCCTGCCCGACGGTGCGCGAGGATATGCTCGCCGCCGGCCTTCCCGCCGCCAAGGTGTCGGTCCTTCCCCCCTGCATAAACACCAGCCTCGGCCGCTGGGAGAGCGCGATGCTCATAAAGCGGACCATGGCGGTCAAGAAGGAATTCCAGATAGGCACGGTCAGCATGGACAGGACGCTGCTGGACCAGGAGCTGTTCCTGCGCATCGCCCGGGCCGTCCTGGACCGCAACCCCTCTCTTTCGTTTACGCTGGTGGGGCTGAAGGATGAGCGCATACGCAAGCTCGCCCGCAACCTGGAGATAAGCCATAAACTGGACATGCTGGGCGAGCGCACCGACATGCCGGAAGTCATGGCCATGCTCAATATCTACGTCAAGGCCACGATGAAGGAAGAGATCTCGATGTCGCTGATGGAGGCGCAGGCCTCCGGCGTAACCTGCGTGATACCGCGGCTGCGCGGCCTGAGCGACTATACCGTGCACGAGACCACCGGCCTGGTGGTCCCCCCGGGAGACACCGAGTCATACGCCGCGGCCATACTGCGGCTGGCCGACGACTGCGGTTCGGCCGAGGCCCTGGCCAGGGCGGCCTACGAGTCGGTCAATCATAATATGTCGGTGGAAGTCGTAACCAACCTGCTGGAAGCTCAATACGAGGACGCCCTGTCCTCGGGGTCCGCCGGTCAGAACCAGGTCCAGTAGCGTCCCGCCGGGTCTTTTCCCCCGGAATCTATGAAGACAGAGCCGAAGTCCGGGCTGCCCGGGTCGGCGACATATCCCCAGCAGCCGGTTCCCCGGGGCGCCAGGGACGGATAGTTCACGACCCGGGAGCAGGACGGACGCCCGCGCAGTTTCAGTTCGGGGACCGCTTCCAGCTTTCCCGCCGCCAGGACTTCAGCGTAATCACCGGGGAAATTCCCCCTGGCCTGCCGGTGCAGTTCGGCCGCTATCCGTAGCCCGGACAATTTCCTGACCACCGCCGGGACCGGGGTCTGGGCGAAAGCCAGCCGGTAAACGAAACCGGCGCAGAGCGCCGCAGCGGCCGCCAGGAAGGCGGCTTTCGTCTTCGTCATGCCGAAATGATATCAAAAATGCGCGCGGCGCGGTTTTTTTGTAGAATAATCATGCGGTAAAATTCCTCCAAAGGGGCCCTCCTATATGAAAATACTTTCGCTGAACTGCGGCAGTTCTTCCGTTAAATATTCCCTTTTCGACTGGAAGAAGAAGCTTCCTCTGGCTTCCGGCGTGGTCGAGCGCGTCGGTATAGACGGCTCTTTTATAGCTCACGAAACTCCCGGCCAGGAGAAGGTCACCGTGGAGCGCCCCTGTCCCTCCCATAAGGAGGCGATAAAGCTGGTCATAGACACCCTTATAGACGGCAAGCACGGCGTCATCCCGGACCTCAAAGGGATCGCGGCGGTCGGCCACCGCGTCGTCCACGGCGGCGAGAAATTCGTCAAGTCCGTGGTGATAGACGACAAGATCGTGGACACCTTCCGCGAACTTTCCTCGCTGGCCCCGCTGCACAATCCGCCGAACATACAGGGCATAGAGGCGGCACGCGCTCTGATGCCCGCCATTCCCCATATGGCCATCATGGACACCGCCTGGCATCAGACTATGCCCGAGGCTTCCTACATGTACGCGCTGCCCCGGGCCTGGTACGAGAAGTACGGCATACGCCGCTACGGCTTCCACGGGACTTCTTTCCTTTACAACGCCAAGCGGGCGGCCGTCCTGCTGAACAAGGACCCCTTCAAGACCAACCTGGTCATCTGCCACATAGGCAACGGCGCTTCCATAAACGCGGTCAAGAACGGCGTTTCCCACGACACCAGCATGGGCTTCACCCCCCTCGAAGGCCTGGTCATGGGCACCCGCGCCGGCGACCACGATCCCGCCATCCCGCTCTACGTGATGGCCCGCGAGAGCCTCAATCCCGGCGAGATGGACGCCATCCTCAATAAGAAGTCGGGCAAACTGGGCATCACCGGCCAGTACAGCGACGCGCGGGACGTGGAGATAGCCGCGGAGAACGGCGACAAGCGGGCCCAGCTGGCGCTGGACATGGAGGCCAACAGGATAAAGAAGTATATCGGAGCTTACGCGGCGGCGATCGGCGGCGCGGACGCGGTGGTCTTCACCGCCGGCGTCGGCGAGATGGGTCCGATCACCCGCGCGGCTGCCCTGTCCGGCCTGGAGTTCATGGGCGTCAAACTGGACCCGGCCAGGAACGACGTCTCCAAGACGCGCAACGCCGAGACCGAGATCTCCGCCAAGGACTCCAAGGTGAAAGTGTTCGTGATACCTACCGACGAAGAAAGGGTTTTCGTGGAGGACGTGGTGGGGCTTATGAACGGGACCTACGACGTGCACACCCGCTTCGACTACACCTTCCAGCAGAAGGACTACCGCAATAAGCTGCGCGACGACGCCTTCGCCAAGCAGTGCGGTAAGAAGCCCGGCCTGCTGGACATAGCGGTGGCGCCCCCGAAGGGAGTCAAGGCCGCCGCTTAGGCCCGGACCAGACCAGCAGCGCCTTGCGCGCCTCGGTGCGCTGGCGCACCACTCCGCCGGGGAACAGCTTAGTAAGCAGTTCCCCGGCTTCCTTTTTACGGAACCGGACGCCGTTTATCCCGATATGGGCACGCGCCTCCCGCAGCGCCTTCTCCAGGGTGTCCTCCCTGTTCCAGACCTCGCGGAATATCCTTTTACGGAAACGGCGCCCCAGGGCCTTCAATGACCGCTCGACGCGGGAGGCCCCCTCCGGGGAGCGGTAGGGCAGGCCGTGCAGGCGGAATATGGATTCCATGACCGGGTTCTTCCTCACTCCGTACCAGCCGACATAAGCGCATTTTTCAGCGCAGGCCTCCATCTTTAGTATCTCGGCGGGAGTGCCGACGGCGGAGGTCATGGAGGCCACGGCCAGACCGAAGCGCCCTTTCAATCCGGCGGCCTTTATTTTTTTCCAGTCGGCCCTCAGCGCCGTTACGTTCCGCAGGCCCGCGGCGGCGGCCTCCGTGCTCATCCGGGCCAGCATCCTGGGGGACAGGTCGGTACCGACCACCCGCCGGGCGGCCGGGGACATGGCCAGGGCGAAGAGTCCCGTGCCGCAGCCTATGTCCAGCACGTCGCGGCCGCGCCATTCCGCGCCCAGCCGTCGCATCATGGCCAGGGTTTTCCTGGTGGCCTTCAGCGTGGCCGGCGCCAGCGGCGAAGGGTAGCCCTCGGCCTTGCGGTCCCAGAACAGGCGCGCTCCCGCGTCTTTCGCGTCGCTTTTCATGCCTAAATTATACAACTATCCCCGCGTCCGGCGTCCCGGCGTGATAAAGCCCCTATAATTTGTTAGAATTTTTTCATAATGAGAATGCGGAACGCGCTGCTTTTCGGAATACCTTCCATAGTTCTGCTGGTAGCCGCCATTTTCGTCCTGGGAATTTTCCTGATAAAGTGGTTCTGGATGTGGACCATCCCGGAGCTCTTCCCCGGCGCGGTAGCCTCGGGCGCCGTGGCGGCTAAGATCTCCTGGTGGACGGCGCTTAAGCTTTCCGTGCTGGTGGCCCTGCTGGCCGCCATCACCAATATATCCAAGAAGTAGGGCCGCGGGCCCGAGGGGTGCGGGGTTGAACAAAATATCACTGCTGCCGGCGGCCGTGGCCGCGCTCCTGCTGACGCAGGCCTGCTCCAGGCCCGCCTCCGTGTCCGACGACAACACCATAGTCGTCTGGGAGCAGGAGGACGCCCAGGTCGCTCCCTACATCGATTCCGTCTTCGAGGCCTTTAAAAAGCTGCCCGGCAACGAGGGCATAGAGATAATCCGCGCTCATTACCAGACCGAGGACCTGCGCCAGCAGTTCCAGGCCGCCTCGCTGGCCGGCGTCCCCCCGGACCTTCTCCTGGGCCCCTCGGACACCGCCGGCATCTACGCCATCTCGGGCTTCATCATACCGCTCGAGGACATGTTCGATTTCAGCAGGTTCAACGCCCCGGTGGTGGAGGCTATCTCGCTGGACGGCCATGTATGGGGGGTCCCGGTCTCCAACGGCAACCACCTGATGATGTTCTACAATAAAAAGTTCGTCAAGGCGGCCCCGGCCACCACCGACGAGCTTTTCGATTTCTGCGAGCGGGACGCGAAGCGGTACAAACTGGACCGCTGTATAGCGTTCGATATGGGCGAGCCTTTCTGGCTCATGCCCTGGCTGGGCGCTTTCGGCGGCTGGCCGATGGACGGCAAGAAGCCGACGCTGGACACCCAGCCCCTGCGCGACACCCTTAATTTCTACCTGGACCTGAAGTACGAGAAGAAATACGTGCCCATGGAGTGCGACTATAACTGCATGGACTCGCTGTTCAAGGAGGGCAAGGCCGCCTTTATCATAAACGGCGACTGGGCCATCTCGGGCTACCAGAAGCATTTCGGCGAGAACTTCGGCCTGGCCGTCATCCCGAAACTGTCGCAGACCGGCCGCTGGCCTTCGCCGATGGTCAGCGGCAAGTACTTCACCGTCAGCTCCGGGCTCAAGCCGGAGAAGCTGGAGCTGGTGAAGCGCCTGCTGAATTTCTATACCTCCAGGGAGAACCAGATAAAGCAGTACCAGGTCCTGACGCGCCTGCCGGCGCTTAAGGCCGCCGGCTCCGCGAAAGAGATAGTTTCCGACGAGGTTTCCCGGATCTCCCTGGCCCAGATACTCAAGGGCCGCCCGATGCCCATGGCCACCGAGATGCGCGCGGTCTGGGATTCGGCCCGCAACTACATGGGCCTGGCCACCACCCGCAAGATGGACGTGGACACCGCGGTGAGGCGCATGCAGGATAACACCGACCGCAAGATAGAGGAGATGAACCGCTGATGGAGATCCTCAGGTCGGTTTACGAAGTCGCCGGTTTCATACTGCTGATCGCCCTCGGCGTGGCACTGCTCGAGGGCTACTTCTACTACCATTTCAAGTTCCACGACCGGCCCTGGTTCGCCTGGGCGGGCCTGGCCGCGTTCCCGCTGCTGGTCTGGCTGGGATTCACGGCCGGCGGCATAGCCAAGCCCGGCCTTTTCGCCTGGCTCGTCGCCATAGAGGCCGCCGTTCTGGCTTTCTTCCGCTACGCGGTGAAAGGCCGCCACTCGCTGGCCTACCTTCTGCTCATCCCGGCCTTCGTCGGCCTGGCCCTGCTCCTGGTCTATCCCTTCCTTTTCGAGGTCTATCTCTCCTTCCACGACCTGAAGCTCACCACGATAATGACCTGGAAGAACACCGGCACCCTCCCATTCGTGGGGCTGGACCAGTATGTCAAGGTCTTCACCACCTCCCCGCTCTCCGAGGTGACGTTCTGGCAGCTGCTGGGCCGGACTCTGCTGTGGACCTTCTCCAACGTTTTCTTCCACGTGCTGGGCGGCTTCGCGCTGGCGCTGCTGCTCAATAACGCCATAAGCTTCAAGGGCTTCTACCGGACCCTCCTCGTTATACCGTGGGCCATGCCGCAGGTGGTGGCGGTGCTGGCGATGCGCGGCGAGTTCCATTCGCAGAACGGCTTCGTCAACATCATACTGGGCAAGATAGCCGAGGCCTATCCCTTCCTGGCGGGCCTGGGCGTCGGCCCCGTGCAGTGGCTCAGCGATTACCCGCTGCTGACCTGCACGATAATAAACGTCTGGCTGGGCATACCTTTCATGATGGTGGTCATACTGGGCGGCCTGCAGTCCATCTCCACCTCCTATTACGACGCCGCCGATATCGACGGCGCCTCGTACTTCCAGAAGCTTCGCTACATAACCCTTCCCCTGGTCAAGCCGGTGCTGATGCCGGCTGTAACGCTGGGCACGGTCTGGACTTTCAACAACATCAACGTCATCTACCTGGTGACCGGCCAGGCCGGCGGCACCGAACAGGCCGATATCCTGGTGTCGGCGCTCTACAAAGCGGCTTTCACCTATAACCGCTACAGCTATTCCGCCGCCTTCGCCATAGTGGTGTTCGCCCTGCTTTTCTTCATCTCGGTCACCTACCTGCACGGCTTCGACGCCGCAAAGGACGAGCGCTGATATGACAAACCACGCAAAGACCGGTTACTTCGGCGCTCTGGCGGCCTCCGCGGCGGAGATCATGGAGAGCCCCGTAAGGCGGGCTAAATTCTTTAAATACGCGCTGATCCATATCGTCGTCCTGACGGCGGCCGGCATCTGCGTATATCCCCTGCTGCGCATACTCTCCATCTCCATGCGCCCCGGCGACCGCCTGTTCTCGACCGACCTCTCGCTCATCCCCGACGGCGCCACGCTGGCCGCCTACGCCAGCCTGCTCAAGGACACCATGTTCCTGCGTTGGCTGTGGAATTCGCTGATAATCACGCTGGCGACCTCCTTCATCGGCGTCTCGCTGGCCTCCACAGCGGCCTACGCCTTCTCCCGCTTCCGCTTCCCCGGCAAGAAGGCCGGTCTCATCCTGCTGCTCTCCAGCCAGATGATCCCGGCGGGCATGCTGATCCTGCCGCTGTTCCTGATGATCATGAAGCTCAAGCTGATGAACACCTATCTGGGCATGATCATCGCCTACTCGGTCAGTTCCCTCCCTTTCAGCATCTGGATACTCAAAGGGTATTACGACACCATCCCCCGCTCGCTGGAGGAGGCCGCGCTGGTGGACGGCACCAGCCAGGTGGGCGCCTTCTGGCGCATCATCCTCCCCCTCTCCACCCCGGCGCTGAGCATAGCGTTCCTGTTCAACTTCACCACGGCCTGGAACGAGTACCTCGTCGCCCGCGTCGTGCTTTTCAGCTCCAAGCAGTACACCTGGACGCTCGGCCTCTTCGAGCTGCAGGGACAGTACATAACGCAGTGGGGCATGTTCGCCGCCGGCTCCATGCTGGTCACCATCCCGGTGCTGGCGGTCTTCCTGTATTCTTCTAAGTGGCTGATCTCCGGCCTTACGCTGGGCAGCGTGAAAGGATAAAGCTTCATGGCTACCGTAAAATTCCAGAACATCGTAAAGAACTTCAAGGACAACCAGGTCCTCAAGAGGGTCGACCTCGAGATAAAAGATCACGAGTTCGTCGTAATAGTCGGCCCTTCCGGCTGCGGCAAGACCACCCTGCTGCGCATGCTGGCCGGCCTGGAGGAGATCTCCGCCGGCGAGATACACATCGACGATACGCTGGTCAACCACCTGCATCCCTCCAAGCGCCAGATAGCGATGGTCTTCCAGGATTACGCCCTCTACCCGCACATGACGGTGGAGGAGAACATGAGCTTCTCCCTGCGCATAAAGAACGCGCCGAAGAAGGAGATCCGTGAGCGGGTGACCGAGGCCGCGAATATACTGCAGCTGGGCAAGCTGCTCAAGCGCATGCCCAAGCAGCTCTCCGGCGGCCAGCGCCAGCGCGTGGCCATAGGCCGCGCCATAGTGCGCCAGCCCAAGGTGTTCCTGTTCGACGAGCCGCTCTCCAACCTCGACGCCAAGCTGCGCGAGGAGATGCGCGTGGAGATAGCCAAGCTCTACCAGCGCCTGAACGCCACCATCATCTACGTCACGCATGACCAGGTGGAGGCCATGACGCTGGCCGGGCGCATAGTCATCATGAACCAGGGCGTGATACAGCAGGTGGGCACGCCCATAGAGGTGTACCGCAAGCCGGACAATCTCTTCGTGGCGGGCTTCATCGGCAGCCCGACCATGAACTTCATCGAGGGTACGCTGCGGGTCGAGAAGGGCCACGTGCGGTTCGTTTCCCCCTCGCTGAGCCTGGACCTGCCCGCTTCCCTGCTGGCGCCCGAGGGTTCCCACGAAGGCCGCGAGGCCGTCATCGGCGTGCGCCCCGACGACGTGTTCGCGGGCCGCGAGGCCGGCAGGAACTGCTCGCAGAAAGTGGACGCGGTCCTGGAGGTCAGCGAGCTGCTGGGGCATCGCGAGAACCTGTACCTCAAGGTAGGGGACCTGCGGGTGCTGGCGACGGTCGAGGCCTTTTTCAATCAGAGCCCGGGCAGCACGGTGCCGGTCTGCTTCAATTTCGAGAACATGCACGTCTTCGACAAGGCGAGCCAGCGGCGGATAAGCGCCTGAGGCGTTTTGAATCCGGCCGCTTATTTTTTATAATTTAGTCGGAAGAAAAAGCCCGCGGGGGCTAATAACGCGGAGGTATAACATGAAGGTCAGCATAGACAAAGAAGCGTGCATAGGCTGCGGCCTCTGCGCCAGCGAGCAGCCCGACATCTTCGAGATGGACGCCGACAAGGCCGTGGTTAAGTCCGCTGACGTGCCCGCCGGCAAGGAAGACGCCTGCAAGGCGACCGCCGGCAACTGCCCCGTCTCCTGCATCAAGTGCGAATAAGCCGTCAGGGCTTATAAAAAAAAGACCCGGCCCCTCGGCCGGGTCTTTCTTTTTTCGCGTCCGCCTCAGCCTTTCGCCGAGCCGTCCTTTATCTTCAGGAAGGGGATCAGCAGCATGCCCGGCAAGGTGACGAAGCAGACTATAATGAAGAATTCCGGGTAGCCCACCCTCTCCTGCAGCCAGCCGCTGACGAAGCCCGGCACCATCATGCCGAGGGCCATTATGCCGGTCGAGATGGCGAAATGGGCGGTCTTGTACTTCTCGCCGGTAAGCGTGATCATGTAGAACATGAAGGCCGTTGTCCCCAGGCCGTATCCGAACTGCTCCAGTGCCACCAGGGCCGGTATGGGGCCCGCGGGCAGGTTCACCGAGGCCGGCAGCAGCCAGCCCAGCGGCGCGAACTGCGGGAAATTCAGCGTGGCGTAGGTCAGCGCCGGCTTGGCGTAGGCCATGTAGACATAGACGAGGTCCGGAGCGTTGAGCATCAGTGCCAGGGGCCAGATGGTTCGCCTCAGGCCGTATTTCGAGATTATCCAGCCGCCCAGGAGGCCGCCTATGATAAGCGAAATGAGGCCGATGGTGCCGTAGATGACGCCGACGTCGGAGGTGGCCAGCGCCAGGCCGCCCTTTTCGGCCGTGTCCAGCATGAAGGGGGCGGTGAGCTTGAGCAGCATGGCCTCGCCGAAGCGGTAGGTCAGGATGAAGGCCAGGCCTATCTTCACGTTCTCCAGTTTGAAGTAGGCCGCGAAGATCTCGGCGAACTCCGCCAGCTGGCTGCCCTTGGCCTTGTCCGGCTTGTCGGCGGCCGGGTAAGGCAGCCAGACCCTGTGGTAGACGAACAGCAGCCCCATGATGGCGGCCGCCAGCAGGAGTACCTGGGTCCAGCTGTCCTGTATGTTGCCGGTCCTGGTCTCTATGCGGCCCGCCAGCATCACCAGTACCCCGGAGCTGAAGAGCATGGCCAGGCGGTAACAGAAGGCCCGGATACCGACGAAGAAAGCCTGCCGGCTCTCGTTCATCGACAGCATGTAGAAGCCGTCGACGGCTATGTCGTGCGTGGCCGACAGGAAAGCCACACCCATGAAGCAGGCCATCGAGACGTAAAGGAAGAGCGGGGTTTTCAGCGAAAGGGCGGCGCAGACGATGGCGGCGGCCATCAGCGCCTGGGTCCAGGCTATCCAGTTCCGCTTGGTGGAATACATGTCAATAAGCGGTCCCCAGAGCATCTTGATGACCCAGGGCAGGTAGAGCCAGCTGGTCCAGAAGGCTATCAGCGTGTTGGAGACGCCCATCTTCTTGTAGATGATGACGGCCAGCGCGTTCACTATCATGTACGGCAGGCCTTCGGCGAAATAGGTGGTGGGGACGTAGGACCAGGGACTGCGGCTCTCTGCTTTTGCGATCATCTCGGCTCCAGTTGAGGGTTTTGCCTCGCGGCTTATCCAATTATATGAAAATAAAGCGGCCTTCCCCCCTATTTTGGTAGAATTTAAACAGAATTCACCGACGGAGCCGCTAAATAATGGATTTGCTCGCTTACCTCTTCTCCCCCCAATCTGCCGCGCATACCGTTTTCGTCATGATGATAGTGGCCGCCGCGGGCCTGGCCATAGGCAATATAAAACTTTTCGGCGTCAATCTCGGGATAGCCGGGGTGCTCTTCTCCGGCATACTGTTCGGCCATTTCGGCTTCGAGGCGGACCACGACACGCTGGAGTTCCTGCGCGATTTCGGCCTGATACTTTTTGTCTATTCCATCGGAACGCAGGTCGGGCCCGGCTTCTTTTCCGCCTTCCGCAGGGAGGGCATAAAACTTAACCTCCTGGCCGCGGCCGTGGTCCTGGGCGGCATAGCCGTCACGATAGCGATCGCTAAACTTGCCGGCTACGATATCCCTACGGCGGTCGGTATGTATTCGGGCGCGGTGACCAACACCCCCTCGCTGGCCGCCGCCCAGCAGACTCTGGCGGCCATAAAGCCGGAGGCCGTCAACAGCGTCTCGGTCGGCTACGCCCTGGCCTATCCCGGCGCGATAATGGGGATAATCCTGACCATGCTCCTGCTGCGGGCCGTATTCCGGCGGCAGGCCGAGGCGGACATGAGCGCTCCCGACGAGCACAAGGCCGGCTCCGAGATCGCCAACCTCAGCGTCAGGGTGGAGAATCGCAACCTCGACGGGCTGAAGATAAAGGACATCCCTGCCATCGACGAAATCGGCGTGGTCGTCTCCCGCATCTGCCATGACGGCGCCCTGGCCGTCGCGCACGACGACACCGTGATCCGCGCGGGCGATACCCTGCTGGCGGTCGGCCGCGCGGAGGCCGTGCGCAAGTTCATGCTTGTCGTCGGGTCCAAGAGCGACCTGGACCTCAAGCAGATGCCCAGCCGCATAATACATTCCCGGGTCATCGTGACGCACCGCGAGGTTATCGGCAAGACCCTGGATGAGGTCAACCTGGAGGCGCAGTACGACGTGGCGGCCACGCGCGTGGCCCGCGCCGACGTGGAGTTCCTGGTCTCCGATTCTTATGTCCTGCAGTTCGCCGACAACCTGGTCCTGGTCGGGGAGGAAGGCGCCGTCGCCAAGGCCGCGGCTTTCCTGGGCAATTCGGTCAAGGACCTGAACCACCCGCAGCTGATACCCGCTTTCATCGGCATAGCCGCCGGCGTTTTCCTGGGTTCCATCCCGATAGCGATCCCGGGCCTGAGCGCGCCGGTCAAGCTGGGCCTGGCCGGCGGGCCCCTTATCATGGCGATAGTCCTCAGCTATATACAGCATATCGGCCCGCTCAACTGGTACCTGCCCCCCGCCGGCAACCTTATGCTGCGCGAACTGGGCATAGTCCTGTTCCTGGCCTGCGTGGGGCTCAAGGCCGGAGGAACCTTCGTAGAGACGCTGCTGCACGGCGGCGGTCTTTATATCATGCTGTTCGCTTTCCTGATAACGGTGCTGCCTATAATCGCGGTCGGCTTCTTCGCCAAGGCCAGGCTGGGGGTCAACTATCTCTCTCTCTGCGGCGCGCTGGCCGGGTCCATGACCGATCCGCCCGCCCTGGCCTTCGCCAATTCGATGGCGCCGTCCAGCCGCTCGGCCATGGCATACGCGACGGTCTATCCGCTGGTCATGATCCTGCGCGTCATCTCGGCCCAGGTCCTGGTCCTTTACTTCATGGGGTAAGATGACCGCTATCGTCCTGAACCTTCTGCTGATAATCGGCGCGGGCTGGCTGTTCCGGCGCTCGGGCGTGGTGGGTGAGGGCTCTGAAAAGGCGTTCAACCAGTACCTCTATTACCTCGCCCTGCCCTGCCTAATAATCGTTAAGATCGGTTCCACTCCCCTGGACGGGCTCGGCCGCGATTTCCTGCTGGTAAACCTTGTCCCGCTCGTCCTATGCATGGGCGGGGTCTGGGCGGCCTGGCGTTTCTTCGGCCTGGAATGGCGTTTCGCGCGCCTGCTGCTGATCGTTTCGGTGATGGGCAATACCGTCTACCTCGGTTTTCCGGTCGTTTCGCTGCGCCTCGGCGAGCACCTTATCGGCCACGCGGCCATAATCTCCTCGCTGCACAACGTGATAGTTTTCACCGCCGGCTTCGCGCTGATGAGCACGATATGCGGCGACGGCGGCTGCCCGCCCTCGCGTCTCCTGCGTACGGCCGCCCGCAATATCGTGCTCTGGTCCTCGCTGGCCGGCCTGGCGCTG
>DNQL01000078.1 GCA_003500765.1 Elusimicrobiota bacterium
ATGACCGTGGAGCCGGGTTTCGGCGGCCAGAAGTTCATCCGCCCCATGCTGCCGCGCATAAAGGCCGTCCGCGCGGCCATAAAGAAGTCCGGCCGCCCGGTCTGGCTTCAGGCGGACGGCGGGGTCAACGCGGAGACCGCCCCCCTGGCCGTCAGGGCCGGGGCCGATTCGCTGGTGGCCGGCAGCGCTTTGTTTTCGGCCGGCAATCTTGTAGAATTTACCCGGGCGCTCAGGGGGAGCCGCGGGGGTCGCTGAAAATGGCAAAAAAAGTACTTATAATCGACGACGAGCCGATGATAGTGAAGGTGCTCGGTCTCCGCTTCGAGCAGTCCGGCTACGAGGTCGCTTCCGCTTTCAACGGCGAAGAGGGCCTGGAGGCCGTCAAGAAGGAGAAGCCGGACCTGATACTCCTGGACATCGGAATCCCCGTAATAGACGGCAACACCCTCTGCGAACTGATAAAGAACGACAAGGACCTGGGGCATATCCCCGTCATAATGCTGACCGGCAAGAAGCTGGTGGGCGACATGGAAGACGCTTTCAAGGCCGGCGCCGACATCTACGTCAATAAGCCTTACGACTGGCACCGGCTGCTGGAGCACGTGAAGAAACTGGTCGGGCCGGCCTGACCCCCTTCGCAAAAGTCCCGGAAATATAATATAATGATAGGCCGCGGTCCCTGCGGGCCGCGGGTTTTTTACGATTTCTCAAACGCAGACCCAGGAGGAGTATTATGGCAGTAGTTTTAAGGCTTCAGAGGTTCGGCAAGCGGGTTCAGCCCCATTACCGCGTGGTCGTCATAGAAAGCAACCGCGGTCCCCACGGCAAGCCGCTGGAGGTCATAGGGCATTACAATCCCAAGGCCGATAAGGACAAGGAGAAGATCACCCTCGATATCTCCAAGACCGACCGCTGGCTCAAGAACGGCGCCAAGCCGTCCCAGACCGTAGGCAGCCTGATAAACAAGGCCCGCAAGCTCACCGAGCCCCAGGCCTGATCCCCGCAAGGGAGACTGGATATGAAAGAACTGGTCACTTACATGGTGAACGCGCTGGTCGACGACAACCAGGGCGTGAAGCTCTCGATGTCGGAGGACGGCGGCGTGGTCCGATTCCGGATCAGCGTCTCCTCGTCCGACAGGGGCAAGGTCATAGGCCGGGAGGGCCGCACCATCAAGGCGATGCGCTCCCTTCTGCAGGCCGCGGCCGAGAAAGAAGGCAAGAAAGTTTTTCTCGACATAGTGTAGCCTGATGAGGGTCGACGTAGTCACCCTCTTCCCGGAACTGGTGGACGGCCCCCTCTCCGGCAGCATAGTCGGGAGGGCCAGGTCCCGCGGTATCCTCGAGCTTGGCTTCTCCAACCCGAGGGAATTCGCGAAAGACCGTCACCGCACGGTGGACGACAGGCCTTACGGCGGCGGCCCCGGGATGCTGATGATGGCCGAGCCGCTCTGCCAGGCCATCAGGGCGGTGAAGAAGCGGGGCTCGAAGGTCATCTTCCTGACCCCGCGCGGGCGGAAGTTCGACCAGCGGCTGGCCCGCGAGCTCTCTAAAGAAAAGCGCCTGGTGCTCGTCTGCGGGCACTACGAAGGCGTGGACGAAAGGGCCCATTCGCTGGCCGACGACGAGATCTCGCTGGGCGATTTCGTCCTCACCGGCGGCGAGCCGGCCGCGGTGGCGGTGATAGACGCCCTGACGCGCCTGCTGCCGGGAACGCTGAAGAAGGCGGACGCGGCCGAAAAAGAGTCTTTCACGGAGCCGCTGCTGGAAGCGCCGCAGTACACGCGCCCGGCGGTATGGCGGGGCAAGAAGGTTCCGGCGGTGCTGATGAGCGGAGACCACGCGGCGATAGAAGCCTGGAGGGCCAAAGAGGCCCTGAAGCTGACTAAGAAGAACAGACCCGATTTACTTTAGAATGGAGGAAGTATGGAACAACTGCAGAAACACCTAGGACTGAAGCCCGGCAAATTCGATTTCAGGGCCGGCGACACGGTCAAGGTCCACACGAAGGTAGTGGAAGGCGACAGCGAGCGCATCCAGATCTTCGACGGGACCGTTATCTCCCGCCGCGGCAGCGGCATAACCTCGACCTTCACCGTGCGCAAGGTCTCCTACGGCGTGGGCGTGGAGCGGGTATTCCCGATACACTCCCCCCGCATCGACAAGATCGAACTGGTCAAGTCCGGCAAGGTCCGCAGGGCCAAGATCTATTACCTGCGCGGACTCTCCGGCAAGGCTGCCCGCCTCACCGAGCTTAAGGACGACAACGCCCAGTCGCCTCAGGCCGTAAAGGCCGAGGCTCCCGCTCCGGCCGCTCCGGCCGCGCAGCCCGAAGCCCAGAAGTAAACGGCTTCCCCCCGTCCCCCCGCTCAAACGGGGGGACGGGTCTTTTTGACCACTTAACGGAAGGTTGCGCTTGCCACTGGCCGGATTCGACCTCTCCCTCTCCAAAGACTGCGGCGGAAAACCCGTCGTGGGCGTGGACGAAGCCGGCCGCGGCCCGCTGG
>DNQL01000068.1 GCA_003500765.1 Elusimicrobiota bacterium
GACGATCCTTTTCCGGAAAGCGCACTACCTTATCCTCAATGGAAGGGCAATAACGCGGTCCAACACCCTTTATCAGACCTCCATACAGCGGAGAACGATCAAGGTTCGCCCGTATGATGTCATGGGTGCGTTCATTGGTGTAGACAATATGACAGGGAAGTTGAGGCCTGTCGATGCGTTCCGTTGAGAAGGAAAACGGGACTGGAGGGACATCGCCATACTGAGGCTCCAGGCGGCTAAAATCTATTGTTCTGCCGTCGAGACGGGCAGGCGTTCCGGTTTTAAGTCTCCCGATTTCAAAACCCAGTTTTTTCAGGGAATCAGACAGGCCCACAGCGGGAAGATCACCAGCGCGACCACCGGCGTAACTGGTGAGTCCCACATGTATCAAACCACGCAAAAAGGTGCCTGTAGTCAGAATTACCGTCTTTCCCTGAAACCTTACGCCAACCCTGGTGTCCACGCCACAAACCGAACCACCCTCCACATGCAGACCCACCACTTCGGCCTGTTTCATATCGAGATTTTCCTGGTTTTCCAGAACCGCCTTCATTCTCGACCTGTAAAGTTGCTTGTCCGCCTGGGCCCTTGACGCCCTAACCGCCGGACCCTTACGCGTATTCAGAGTTCGGAACTGAATACCTGTCGCATCGATGGCCTTCCCCATCTCTCCACCCAGGGCATCAATCTCACGAACCAGATGACCTTTTGCAAGGCCTCCGATGGAGGGATTACAGGACATAAGCGCGACAGCGTCAAGATTTATGGATAGCAGAAGCGTTACACAACCCATGCGAGCGCCCGCCAGAGCAGCTTCGCAGCCGGCATGTCCCGCGCCTACAACGATAATGTCATAATACTTGTCATACAAATACACGGTGTTTCCTCGAAACTGAAATCAACGGAGTTTTTCATGGATTCAGCAACCGGCAGCATTCTCCGTTCGCTCCGATCGCCCTCTTTCCGCTGCTCTGTGAGCATTTCACCACAGCCGGTCTCTTCTTTTGTGAAAAGGGGCCGTTGAAACAAGAAAGGCTTTTCAATAAACAGGCCTCGGGCGGCCTGCATGATGATCCCTCCACCCGATCCGGCCTTAAGCCCTTTTAAAGTTGCATTCCTTACCGTGTGTTCCACGTGGAACACTGGCTACTTTCCAATGCAGAACCTGGAAAATATCTGGTTGAGAATATCATCAGGAGTCGTCTCTCCGGTTATCTCTCCGATGGCGTTCAATGCCTCTCGCAGATCAAGGGCTACAAACTCCAGTGCGCTTTCTTCGGAAAAGTTTCCAAGAAAGGTATGCAAATGTGTCTTTGCCCTCTGGAGTGCATCCCTGTGCCTTGCCTGTGATAATACGGCAAGCTCCCTTCCGTCAATAGATCCATCACTGATAAAGAGATTGAATATCCTGTCACGCAGCGCCTCAATGCCCTCACCATCGTGAGCGGATATGCGGACTACATGATCCGGGTCCACTTCACGGGGCATTTCAAGGACTGATTCAAGATCGGTCTTATTCATCACCACTATAAACCTGTATCCCGCCAACTCATTTAATATTAACCTGTCTTCATTATCAAACGGCCTGGAAGCGTCGACCACAAACAGGATCAGATCCGCAAGGGGCATCTTTTCCATGGTAAGACGCATTCCCTCCTGTTCAATTTCGTCCTCTGAATCGCGTATGCCCGCCGTGTCCAGAAGCCTTACCGAAAGTCCCCTTATATTAATAACCTCTTCGATTATGTCCCTTGTTGTACCGGGAATCGAGGTAACAATGGCCCGTTTTTCCTTGAGGAGAGTGTTCATAAGACTGGACTTGCCGACATTGGGTTTGCCCGCTATCAACACCGATACACCCTCGCGGATCACCTTTCCTTCGTCAAAACCTGAAAGTAATTTATCAATCTCAGAAAGTGAATCATTAATAGATTCCCTTATGTCACGGTAATGGGGCAAGACAATGTCGTCTTCGGGAAAATCTATACAGGCCTCAATCAGGGCCGTGGAGTTAAGGATAACTTCCTTTATCCGCACTATCTTTTTTGACAGGTTTCCCTCCATCTGACTTTGAGCAAGAGCCAGAGAGGCTTCGGTCTTTCCGCGAATAATCTCGATAACCGCTTCCGCCTGCAGCAGATCTATTCTCCCGTTCAGAAATGCGCGTTTTGTGAATTCTCCCGGCTCGGCTGGTCGGGCGCCGAGGCGTACGACCAGCTCAAGGATCTTTCGGACAAGAAGATATCCACCATGACATTGAATTTCGACAACGTCCTCTCTCGTATATGAATTCGGGGCGCGCATCAGGACGACCATGGCCTCATCCAGGGCCGCGCCGTTTTCGGGGTCGAATATTTCCCCATAATAAAAGCGGTGGCTTTGCATGCCACCGCTTCTCTTTCCGCGGAATATCCTGAGGGCAACCTCCCCCGCCTTATCTCCACTTATCCTTACTATGCCGATACCCCCTTCTCCTACGGGTGTGCTTATTGCCGCGATGGTGTCACGCTGGTACATATTTTCGTCCGGCTCTCCGTTAATCCTTGAACGCGTGGTTGATATATGCCTGTTGGGCAATTGTCAGAATATTATTGACCAACCAGTAGATGACGAGTCCGGATGGAAAGTTGAGGAACATGAAGGTAAAGACCACCGGAAGGGCAAGCATCATCTTGGCCTGGATCGGGTCCATGCTTGACGGTGTCATCTTCTGCTGGATGAACATGGTCGCACCCATAATTATCGGCGTGACGTAGTATGGATCCTTGGCTGACAGATCGGTGATCCATAACATGAATGGCGCATGCCTCAACTCAATGGAAGACATCAAGGCCTTGTAGAGAGCGAAAAAAACCGGAATCTGAATCAGCATCGGGAGACACCCGCCAAGGGGGTTTACCTTGTGGGTACGATACAGCTCCATCATCGCCTTGTTCATCGCATCACGATCGTCCTTGTACTTCTCCTTCAATTCAGCCATCTTCGGCTGAAGTTTCTGCATGTCCTTCATGGACTTGTAGCTCTTCTGGGTCAGGGGGAAAAACAGTATCTTTATTATGATTGTGATTATTATGATGGCAATGCCGTAGTTGTGGGTATATTTGTAGAAAAACTTGAGCACATAAAGAAGGGGGTTGGCAAGGGCGGAGAACCATCCCAGGTCAAGCGCCTTTTCCAGACCGGAGCCCTGGGCCTTGAGTATATCCACATCCTTGGGCCCGAAGAAAATTCGATATGAAACACCTGCCGTCTGACCCGGCCCGATGCTCAAGGGAGCGGAAGTAATAACGGACTCCAGGTATTGCCCGTTTGACTTCGTCATTTCCACAGAAGAAATGCCTTTATCCTTTGCCAGGACGGCGCTCAGAAAATACTTGTCCGCGTATCCGGTCCAATCCACGAAACCTGAATACTTTTTGGGTTTTTCCGCGACATCCTTGACCGATTCTACGCTGAATTTTCCGTCCGTGCTTGTAACAACACTGTTCAACTCAAAACGGCTCTGCTTGCTTGTCGGCTGAATGGGATAGGGCAGGACTAGGGTAAGCGCCCCGTTTATCGCAGCGGGAGTACGGTTCGTCACCCTTGTGTCAAGTTCGATATCATAACCAGACCCGGAAAATATATATGATTTGGTTAGCGATATCCCCTGGGGCGAAGTCCAGGTAAAGTCGATACTCTTCTTTTCATTGGAGGATACTTTCAGCTTCTCCACGCTCACGGCGTAGATCGCCGAAGGGTCCACCGAAAAACCGGAAGCCGCTGTCTTCAACGCCAAACCATCCAGGGAATTCGCTGAGACGAGAGATACGGTGTCACCTTTGTTTCCCGCTGTTTCCCTGTATTTCTTCAAAACCAGACTCTTCAGGGAAGCGCCCTGAGAGGAAAAAATCGCGGTGTATTGGTCGGTCTCCACCTGCACGTCTCTGGAGACCATGGCAACGGATGGTACCGACGCCGGTAAAGGTGCGGGCGCCCTCTCCACCTTATCCGTCTTGACCGAAGTAACCGCCTGCTGGATGGGCGCCTGGGATTGTTTCTTATCAGGCCCGGGAAACAGCAATGAATAGCCGTAAAAAAACACCAGAGAAAGAACCACGGCCAGTAACGCACGTTTTTCCATAAAAACTCCTACTTATCTATGGTACGGGATCATATCCCCCGGGATGAAAGGGATGGCACTTCAGGAGCCGAGCACAGGAAAGCCTTCCTCCCCTCAGAAGGCCATATTTTTCCAGAGATTGCTTTGCATATTGTGAACAGGTGGGATAAAAACGACAGGAGTTCACCAGGCAGGGAGAAATAAACATCTGATACAGCTCGATGCAGATAATGATCAATCGCTTGAGCATTGCAGATTCCGGATGTTTTCCATCGCTTTATCCAGCTCCTGGCAAACTTCAAGGTAGGAAAGGCTTTCAGCGCCGCGTCTCGCTATCACGTTAAAATCGGCCGTAATACACTTTTCCTTATGATGCCTGAAGAATTCACGCACCAGCCTTTTCACTCTGTTACGCTTTACAGCTGAACCGAATTTTCGGCTGGCGGTAATTCCCAATCGCGCCACGGGAAGCCCGCCGACGGACCATATGACAAGAAAATGAGGTGTGTAGATCTTTTTGCCCGAAGCGGACAGACTCAGATAGTCCGTCCGCTTCAGAATCTTTTCCTCCCTGCGAAGGGAATTCACCTCTTCTGCTTTATTTCGTGGAGATCTGAACCGAGAGGCGCTTACGCCCCTTGGCGCGGCGTCTCTTGATAACGAGCCTTCCGTTTTTAGTAGCCATGCGGACCAGAAATCCATGGGTCCTTTTTCTTGAAATATTGCTTGGTTGAAATGTCCTTTTCATATACCTGCATCTCCTTTACCGGGGATTTATTTGATTCTTGAGCGAATTGGTATTTCTACGTGTAAAGAGAGCCCTTTGTCAAGACCTAATTTAGCCGCCATGGAAAAATTTGCCTTGCAAATTAGGGGTGTCTCTGCTACTGTTCATTCACCCTGAACAGGGGGAAAAACCACCTTTCCTGAAGAATATTTTTCTTCATAACCTCCCGGATTTAATAGCAATTCCGTCTTATCAACAGATGTTGATAAGCATGTTTATAAACCTCCCCCAAACGCGAGAATATCTATCTATGGAAAAGGTTTGGCTTAAAGTACTTTCCAATATGGAGAAGGTTCTTACTCCCCACACCTTCACCACCTGGATACAGCCCATTAGGTTCCTGGATGCCAGGGACGATGTCCTGTTTCTGGAAGTTCCCAATAATTTTTTCCGGGAAATGGTCAGGGAAAACTATCTCTCCATGATCGAAGAGGCTGTATCCGCAATCGTTCAGAGCAAGGTCGTGGTAGATCTGAAAATCGCGCCCAAGGCCCGTCACGAAGAGGTTGCCATACATGAAACGACCCTCCGTGAACCTGAAACCGTTCCACTCCAGGAAAATCGGTACAACACCGAATTCTTGTCAAACCTGAATCCCAAATACACCTTTGACACGTTTGTCTGCGGGGCCGGGAACCAGTTTGCCCATGCGGCCGCCCAGGCTGTTGCCAACAAACCCGCCACAAACTACAATCCCCTCTTCATCTACGGCGGTGTCGGCCTGGGCAAGACCCACCTGCTGACGGCCATAGGCAATCAAATCCTCGCGGCCAATGGAAACGCACGCATCTGCCTCTATACTTCCGAAAAGTTCATGAACGAGATGATAAATTGCATCCGTTACAAGAAGATGGAAGAATTCAGGAATAAATTCAGAAGTATGGATGTTCTTCTTATCGACGACATCCAGTTCATGGCCGGCAAGGAAGCAACGCAGGAAGAGTTTTTTCATACCTTCAATGCGTTACATGAATCACACAAGCAGATAGTCGTTACATCGGACAAGTTTCCCAAAGATATGGCCGGGTTGGAAGAGCGCCTCCGCTCACGTTTCGAATGGGGTCTGATTGCGGATATCCAGCCGCCGGACATCGAAACCAAAATGGCCATCCTTAAGAGAAAATCCGATATGGACGAGATACACATTCCCGACGACGTGGCCCTCTTCCTCGCTTCCAGTTCCACGAGCAACGTAAGGGAACTGGAAGGGATGCTTATTCGTCTGGGCGCATACGCCAGCCTTACGGGCCAGGAAATCACCCTTTTCATGGCCAAGGACGTCCTCAAGGACATTATCGTGGAAAAAAACAGGGAAATGACGGTGGAAATGATACAAAAATTCGTTTCCGACTTCTTTTCCATCAAGACCTCAGATCTCAAATCGGACAAGAGGTTGAAAAATCTCGTCATTCCAAGGCAGATTGCAATTTACCTCTGCAGGGAACTGACCAAATCCTCTTATCCGGAGATTGGCGAAAAGTTCGGTGGCAAGGACCATTCCACGATCATCCACTCATTCAAAAAGATTTCCAAGCTTATGGATTCAGATGCAGAACTGAAAAACACCGTAGAAAACATCCGTCGCGGGATGTTGGAATAATCCGGATAAACTGTTCATGCGGGCGGCTGATCTGTGGATAAATTTTGACTCTGTTGGAAAACGTCTCTTTAAGCACATTGGACCAACATTCCTTTCAAGGATAATTGTCTCTTTAAAATCAATCGCTTTAGACACGCTTCCACAATTCCACAGCCCCCTACTCCTTACTACTAAAGATCTTTTTAAAACCAATCGTATCTAGCTCTGTTGAAACTGGAGGCACCATGGAATTCGCCATTGCCAAGGATACCTTTCTGAAAGCACTGCAACGGGTTCAGGGAATCATCGAAAACCGCAAAACCATGCCTATTCTCTCCAACGTGCTCATTGACGCTCAAACCGAGGGAATCGACGTAATAGCCACAGATCTGGAAGTCGGAATGAAAAGCTCCTATCCGGCAAAGGTTTCAAACGAAGGGAAAATCACCGTATCAGCCAAAAAGCTATATGAGATCATCAAGGAACTTCCGGAGGAGGAAATCCACTTTTCCACCAGGGAAAATGATTGGATTGATCTGAGATGCGGCAAGGCCCACTTCAATCTGGTTGGCCTTTCTCCGGATGAATTCCCGTTTTTCCCATCCATCAGTGACAGTAATTTCCTCAAACTTGACGGACCCCTCCTGAAAGAAATGGTGGAAATGACATCCTACGCCATCTGTCATGACGAGACGAAATACAACCTGAACGGCATCTTCATCAAGGCCCTTCAGGAGGAAAACGAAAGCCTTCTGAGAATGGTGGCGACAGACGGCCACAGACTTTCCATGGCCGAGCGAGCGGTTCCGGAGGTATCGTCCACCGACCTCAATAACGGTGTCATATTTCCTAAAAAAGGAATCTTCGAACTCAAGAAGATCGCAGAGGAAAGCAGTGGCGAGATAATGCTTACCTTCCTGGACAACAACGCTGTCGTAAAAAAGGGAGACACTCTCGTTCTTATGCGCCTGGTGGACGGATACTTCCCGGACTATACCCGGGTCATGCCTGTCGACAACGACAAGACCGTGACCATAAACAGGGAAAACTTCTTTCATTCCCTGCGCAGAATGGCAATCCTGTCCAGCGAGAGATTCAAGGGCATCGTCATGACAATCAAGGAAGGCTCGATGGAGATATCCGCCAGCAACCCGGAACTGGGGGAAGCTAGAGAATCACTGGAAGTAGATTACACGGGACCAGATCTGTCGGTCCGTTTCAACGCCCGATATCTGATAGACGCGCTTTCCGTTCTCGATGAAAAATTCGTCTGCCTGGAACTGAAGGATGAACTATCTCCGGCTGTACTGAAGCCTGCCCAGGGTAAGGGATTCCTGTCGGTAATCATGCCGATGCGCGTCTAGCCAGATGAACCGTGTCATAGATGCAAAAAAGGAAAGCAGCGATGTTCCCTGACGCTTCCTTCTCCCGCACCGTTTCCGGATCCGGATAAAATGAAATTATTCAGAATACAGGTTCATTCTTTCCGGAATATTTCCAAGGCCGAACTCAGTCCTTCAGACAGATTCAACATTATCGTCGGAGACAATGCTCAGGGAAAGACGAATCTACTGGAAGCCATCTATCTCCTTGGAACAATGAAATCCTTTCGCATGGCCAGAAACAGCGAGCTTATTGCCTATGAGTCCGGCTTTTCCAATGTCAAGGGATGGGTAACAAGGGACGGGGTTGAACGCAATATCTCACTTTCAATAACGAACACCGGAAAAAAGGCGGCCATTGATGGCAAACCCGTTGTAAGGCCCGCCGATTTCTTCGGAAATCTCAATATGGTCGTCTTCTCTCCGGAAGACATTTCCATGGCGCGTGGACTTCCGGAAGTTCGAAGACGCTACCTGGACAGGGCCGTATTCAGCATCGATACAGGATATCTGGGGCTTCACCATGAATATTTCAGGATACTGCGAAACAGAAACGCCCTGCTGAAACAGGGTATCAGTGACGGACTTTCCGTGTGGACGGAGAAACTGGCCGATACAGGTTCCCGTCTCATGGAAAAACGAATTTCCCTTGTGCACAGAATGGATGAATTGCTTCGGGAATTCTACGCGGCCATAGCCGGAAAAAGTCATGAAGCCAGGGTCTTCTACAGATCCAGGTGCGTGGATCCTGGAAATTCATCCCTGAATCTGAGGCGGCAATTACATCAAGCCCTGGAACAGGCGTCCAAAGAAGAACTTCGCAGGGGAACGACCCTGGCCGGACCCCACAGAGATGACCTCGAGTTTTCCCTGAATGGAAAACCCCTGAATCACCATGGCTCTCAGGGCGAGCAAAGAACCTTCATCCTGTCCCTCAAAATGGCGGAGATAGAATCCATGAAGTGTCGATGGAAAAATCCGCCTGTCCTCCTTCTGGATGACATGACATCGGAACTGGATCGGGGACGCAACGGCAACTTCATGAATTTTCTGAAGGAAAAGGACATGCAGGTGTTTCTTACCACTACCAGCCTGGACAATATCAATCTTTCGGAAATCAGGTGTTATTCCACCTTCCCGGTACAAGAGGGAAGGATTTCAAATGAGGTAGAGAATGTCTGACGAAATCATAAACGATTATGGCGCCGACAAGATAAAGGTCCTTGAAGGACTCTCGGCGGTGCGAAAGCGACCCGCCATGTATATCGGTTCCACCTCATCCCAGGGGCTCCATCACCTTGTTTACGAAATCGTTGACAACTCCATCGACGAAGCCTTGGCAGGCTATTGCGATGAGGTTAATGTCATTATTCATCTTGATGGTTCCGTTACCGTTGTGGATAATGGTCGCGGCATACCTACCGATCTCCATCCTACCGAAGGGAGATCAGCGGCCGAGGTGGTCCTGACGGTGCTCCATGCCGGTGGAAAGTTCGACAACACCTCATACAAGGTGTCAGGCGGCCTCCATGGTGTAGGAGTTTCAGTAGTAAACGCGCTTTCCAGTCAACTGGAACTGGAGATCCGTCGGGAAGGAAAACTGTTCCAGCAGTCTTACCGAAGGGGTGAGCCTCTGGCGCCTCTGACCATAGTAGGTGAAACCAAGAAGCGCGGCACCAAGATAACCTTCCACCCTGACGCCGAAATCTTCGAGACAACTGACTTTTCCTTTGATGTTCTCTCCCAGCGCCTGCGTGAACTCGCTTTCCTAAATGCGGGAGTCAAGATAACCATATCCGACGAGCGTGAAGAGGGAAAAAGGCACGAGTTTCACTATCAGGGTGGAATAGTTTCCTTCGTAGAATATCTGAACAGAAACCGCACCCCCCTACATCCGAAACCCATCTACATCAGGGGTGAAAAAGCGGGAGTCGATATGGAAATAGCCCTCCAGTACAACGACTCCTATGACGAAAAGGTATTTTCCTTTGCCAACAACATAAATACCCATGAAGGAGGCACCCATCTGGTGGGTTTCCGGGCGGCGCTCACCAGAACCATGAACAGCTACGCCTCGGCAAACAACCTGCTTAAAAACGTAAAGGTTTCCATATCCGGGGAGGACCTTCGCGAAGGACTTACCGCCGTCATATCGGTCAAGATCCCGCAACCACAGTTTGAGGGTCAGACCAAGACCAAGCTGGGCAATTCCGAGGTAAAGGGTTACGTGGAATCCCTGATGAACGAAAAACTCTCTGTCTTTCTGGAAGAGAATCCCGCCATAGCCAAGCGCATCCTGGAAAAATCCATAGATGCGGCCAGGGCCAGGGAAGCCGCCCGCCGGGCCCGCGAACTTACCAGGAGAAAAGGCGCCCTGGATGTATCCAATCTGCCGGGCAAGCTGGCCGACTGCCAGGAGCGCGACCCCAAGAAGTCGGAGCTCTTCATCGTCGAGGGAGACTCGGCCGGCGGCTCGGCCAAACAGGGCCGCGACCGCGTGTTCCAGGCCATCCTGCCCATCCGCGGCAAGATCCTCAACGTGGAGAAGGCGCAGTTGGTCAAGATAATCTCCTCGGACGCGGTGCGCACGCTCATCAGCGCCATCGGCACCGGCATCGGCGAGGGGGAGGACGGTTTTAATCTCGACAAGCTCCGCTACCACAAGATCGTGATCATGGCCGACGCCGACGTGGACGGCCAGCATATCCGCACGCTGCTGCTGACCTTCTTCTACCGGCAGATGAGGCAGCTGGTGGAGCAGGGCCACGTCTATATCGCCCAGCCCCCTCTCTACAAGGTGAAGAAGGGCAAGTTCGAGGCCTACTTCGAGAACGAAGAGAAACTGCAGAAGTGGCAGATGAAGGAGGCCGTCGGCGGCATAACGGTGAAGGCGAAGGGCAAAAAGATAGAGACCTCCGATCTCGCCGAACTGCTGGACCTGGTCGTCTCCATCGACAATGTCGGCCGCAAGCTGGAGCTCAAGAACCTGACGCTGAAGGATTACGTGAGCTTCCAGGCCGAGGGGAAGGTCCCGCTCTACCGCATAGAGACGGGCCCGGAGACCTACCGCTATTTCTTCAGCGAGAACGAGTGGCTTAACTACGAGAACGAATATATAGCCAAGCATAAGGCCGATATGGCTAAAGAGGGGCTGGCCGAGACCGAGGTGGACAACGAGGACCTGGGCCCCGAGTTCCAGCCGCTGGGCGAGTTCACGCGTCTTAACAATATCTCCGTCAAGCTCAAGCCTTTCGGTTATACGGTGGCCGACTTCCAGGCGGACGAGACCAAGAAGCCCGCCGATATGTTCGAGATAGCCACGGAGAAGGCCATCACCGGCGCCAGGGACCTTAAGGGCCTGCTGGACGCGGCGATGAAGATAGGTTCCGCCGGCGCCCACATACAGCGCTACAAGGGTCTCGGCGAAATGAACCCCGAGCAGCTATGGGAGACCACGATGGACCCGTACAAGCGCAAGCTGCTCAAGGTCTCGCTGGAGGACCCGGCCGAGGCCGAGAAGATGTTCACCACGCTCATGGGCGACAAGGTGGAGCCGCGCCGCGTGTTCATAGAGCAGAACGCGCTGGCCGCCAGGAACCTGGACATCTGAGCACTACTTTTCAAGGAGCCTAGCTTAAAATGACCGCGAACAAGAACGACAAGAACCAGCCGGTGGACAACATCTTCGCCAATATCGTGGACCGCGATATCAGCGAGGAGATGAAGGCGTCCTACATAGACTATTCGATGAGCGTCATCGTGGGCCGCGCGCTGCCCGACGTGCGCGACGGCCTCAAGCCAGTGCATCGCCGCGTGCTCTACACGATGGACGACATGGGCCTGCAGCACAACAAGCCCTTTAAAAAGTCCGCCCGCATCGTCGGCGACGTCATGGGTAAATACCACCCGCACGGCGACTCCGCCATCTACGACACCCTGGTGCGCATGGCGCAGAACTTCTCGCTGCGCTACCCCCTGGTGGACGGGCAGGGCAACTTCGGCTCGGTCGACGGCGACCCCGCGGCCGCGATGCGCTATACCGAGGCGCGCCTCTCCGGCATCGCCGGCGAGCTGCTGGCCGACATAGAGAAAGAGACCGTGAAGTGGACGCCGAACTACGACGGCTCCATGGTGGAGCCCAGCGTGCTGCCCGCCAAGCTGCCCAACCTGCTGGTCAACGGCTCGTCGGGCATCGCGGTCGGCATGGCCACCAATATCCCCACTCACAACCTGACCGAGGTCTGCGACGCCACCATGGCCGTCATAGAGAACCCGGACCTCGAAGTCAAAGAGCTGATGAAGATCCTCAAGGGCCCCGATTTCCCGACCGGCGGCATCATCCGCGGCCGCAAGGGCATCAAGGACTACTTCGAGACCGGCCGCGGCTCGGTCAAGATACAGGCCCGCACCGAGATAGAGGAGATAAAGGGCAACCGCGAGGCCATCATCATCACCGAGATCCCCTACCAGGTCAATAAGTCGACGCTGATAGAGAACATAGCCGAGCTGGTCAAGGACAAGAAGATCACCGACATCTCCGACATCCGCGACGAGTCGGACCGCCGCGGCATGCGCGTCGTCATCGAGATCAAGCGCGACGGCAACGCCCAGGTCGTGCTCAACCAGCTCTACAAGCACACGCAGATGGAGACCAGCTTCGGCGTCATCATGCTGGCCATCGTGGACGGCCGCCCGCGCGTGCTGCCCGTCAAGGAGGTCATGAGCCAGTACGTGCGCCACCGCCGCCTCATGGTGGTCAACCGCACCAAGTACGACCTCAAGAAGGCCCTGGCCCGCGCCCATATCCTGGAAGGCTACCTGATAGCCCTCCGGAACATAGACGCCGTGGTCGAGATAATCAAGAAGTCCAAGGACGCGCTGGAGGCCAAGGGCAAGCTGATGGCCAAGTTCGCGCTGAGCGACATACAGGCCCAGGCCATCCTGGACATGCGCCTGCACCAGCTCACCCGCCTGGAGACCGGCGCCATCGAGGAGGAGCATAAGGCCCTGATGAAGCTCGTCGCCGAGCTCCGCGCCATCCTGGCCGACCCCAAGAAGGTGCTCAAGATCATAGTGGAAGAGCTGAAGTACATGAAGGAGAAGTACGGCGACAAGCGCAGGACCGATATCACCGGCGAGGCGCAGGAACTCGACATCGAGGACCTGATCCCCGAGGAGCGCGTCGTCATCACGATGAGCCACGGCGGCTACATAAAGCGCATCCCGGCCGACACCTACAAGGTGCAGGGCCGCGGGGGCAAGGGCATCATCGGCTCCGACGTCAAGGAGGAGGACTTCATCGAGAAGCTCTTCGTCACCTCCAGCCACGCCACCATACTGATGTTCACCACGCGCGGCACCGTTTACGCGCTCAAGGGCTACGAGATCCCCGAGGGCAACCGCACGTCCCGCGGCAAGGCGATAGTGAACCTGCTGCAGATAAAGGACGAGAAGGTCACCTCGGTCCTCGCCATAGAGTCCTTCGCCGAGGCCAAGGGTAAGGAGAGCTTCATCGTGATGTGCACCCGCAAGGGCAACATCAAGAAGACCCCCATCGGCGACTTCGCCAACATACGGCGCAGCGGCATCCGCGCCATCGGCCTCGAGGACGGCGACGTGCTGACCAGCGTCGGCCACACCGAAGGCAACCACGAGATAATAATCGGCACCAAGACGGGCATGTCCATACGCTTCAACGAGAGCGACGTGCGGGCGATGGGCCGCGGCGCCATGGGCGTGCGCGGCATCCGCCTGGACAAGGACGACCAGGTCATAGGGATGGAGGTCGCCGAGCCCAAGACGAAGAAGACCCTTCTTACGGTCTGCGTCAACGGCTACGGCAAGCGCACCGACCTCGAAGAGTACCGCCACCAGCACCGGGGCGGCTCCGGCGTCATCACGATCAAGGCCACCGACCGCAACGGCCACGTGGTGGGACTCTACCTGGTGGAGAACAAGGACGACCTGATGGTGATGACCGAGAAGGGCAAGATCATACGCATGCCCTGCAAGGACCTGCGCGTCATCAGCCGCAACACCCAGGGAGTGCGCCTGGTCCGCCTCGAGGAGGGGGACCGCATCGCCTCGGTGGAGCCGGTGGTGGACGAGGGCGAGGCCGCGGTAGAAGAGAAGAAGTAATAGTCGCGCCCGCGCGAGCGGCCGGCGGAGGGAGACCTCCCCGGCCGCTCTCTTTTGCTAGAATTGAGATATGGACATCCTCCCTTTCGCCTCGGCCGTTTTCACCCTGGCGCTGGTCATGGACCCGCTGGGGAATATCCCCATGTTCATGTCGGCCCTCAAGGGGGTGCCGGAAGAGCGGCGCCGGCCCGTTATAGCCCGGGAGCTCTTCATCGCCCTCGGTATCATGGTGTTCTTCCTGCTGTTCGGCAAATACATCGTCTCGTTCCTGGCCATAGACCTGACGGCCATGTCGGTGGCCGGCGGCATAGTGCTGTTCCTCATCGCCCTGCAGATGATCTTTCCCCGCGGGGATTCCCATTTCGCCGACAATCCCGGCGGCGAACCGTTCATAGTGCCGCTTGCGATACCCCTGGTGGCCGGTCCTTCCGTTCTGACCATGGTCCTGCTCTTCTCGCTGCAGGAGCCCGGCAGGCTGGGTATGTGGTTCGGCGTGATAGGGGCGGCCTGGCTGATAAACGCGGTCATCCTCGGCGGCATGGCCGGGGCGCTCTCGCGCCTGCTGGGCGAGCGCGGCCTGCTCGCCATGGAAAAGCTGATGGGCATGATCCTGATAACCATTTCGGTCCAGATGATAATGACAGGCCTTAAGAAGTTCCTGGCCGCCTGAACAACGGAGGCAAAATGACCATAGTGATGATTTCCGCCACGCTGCTGGCAGCCGCGCTCGCGCTCCCCGCCGCGGCGCTGGAGACTGAAGAGTCTTCACCGGCCGGCAAGCCCGATATTTCGGCGCTGCCCGGCTTCGCCGGCAAAGAAGAGGTCCCGGCGGCGGAGGACGCGCCCGCCGAGCCGGAGCCTCCCGCCAGGGTAATAGACCCCTCGCCTTCCGACGAGGTCGTCTCGCCCGCGGCGCGCCTTTCCGCCCGGGAAGCTGAGTGGAATTTCCTTAAAGCGGCTTCCGCCGAGCAGGACAGGGAGATAACACGCATAGTAATGACGCAGATCTCCGGCTGGCTGGACTCCGGTCCGCTCGATTCCACCGCCGCCGAAGCCCAGCTCCTGAAGGCCGAGATGCGTCTGCGCCTGAAGGACTATAGCGAGGCGACCGTTGACCTTCTCAAGCAGCTGCAGCTCTATCCCGGGTCGGGGGCAGCGGAAAAAGCCGCCCCCATGCTGGAGGGGCTGGTCAACGACAAGGCGGACAAGAAGCTGCGCCCCATGCTGCTCGAGCTCGCCAAGCCTTTCAATAAGCCGGCCAAAGAAGACAGGCTGGCCATGCTGCTGGAGCGCCTGGCCGAGGAGGCCGGTAGTGGCTATTACGCTCCTCTCGTCGAGGAGTTCCGCCTTTTTTTCGAGAGGTTCCCCTCCTATCCCCGGCGCGACGTCCTGCAGCGCGCGCTGGCCGCCATGCACGCGGCGAAGAAGGAATACGTGGCCGCCAGAGTCGCCTATGAGAAACTGATCTCGATGCATCCCGCCACCCCGCTGATGGCGGGATCCAAACTGGCCCTCGCCGGCCTGCGCACCGACAGCCTGAAGGAGCATGACCGGGCTATAGACGGATATCTGGACGTGACGGTCTCTTTCCCCGGCACGTCGGAGGCCTGGGACGCGTACGGCAGGCTGCCCGACCTGGCCGAGAAACAGAAGAAATATGAGCTCGCCGTGGAGACCTACGAGAAGATCATCGCTCTCTACCCGGAGAAGCCCGAGGCCTATGAGGCGTACCGCTCGGCAGCGCGCGTGCTGCGAGAGCGCATGAAGAAACCGGCCGAGGCCGTGGCGGTGCTGGTGCGGCTGGCCGACAAATACGGCGGAGAGAAAGCGCATGAGGCCCTGTTCCTCGCGGCCGAGATAACGCGCAAGGATATAAAGGACGCCGCCGCCGAGTCCGCGCTGTACGACAAGATAACCGCCGAGTACGAGAAGGACGGCCAGGCCCCCCGCGCCATGTACGCGGCCGGCGAGGCCTGGGAGAAAGCTAAAAATTACGACATGGCCAGGCAGTATTACATGAAGCTCTCGGAAAAATACCGGGATGACAAATTCGCCTCCAAAGCGCAGAAGCGCCTTGACTCCATACTCGGAAAGTAAAGGCCGCCGGCCCGCCGGCGGTACGGCCCCGGGAGGGAAGCGGCCCGCCCGCGGGCGCGTATTCGAGGATTTCCTTTCCCTCTCCGTCCTTCATAAAGGCTACGCGCAGCACTTCTCCCCGCCGGACCTCTACGCTATGGGCCTGGCGGAAGACCTGTCGCCGCTTTCATCCGGGGACATCCTCCGGCTCTGGGAAGATTACTCCCGTTCACCCGGGCGCGGCGCGGTAAACCTCTACCTGACGGTGCCCTACTGCCTCAAGCGCTGCCGCTACTGCATTTTCTTCAAGAAGCTGCTCTCCTCCCCGCGGGAGCTGGAGGAATACAAGGACCGGCTGGCGGCCCTGGCCCGTTTCTTCGGGCCGCTGTTCGGCCGGCTGGAATTCGCCAACCTGTTCTTCGGGGGCGGGACGCCCAGCATTTTCACCGCCCGGCAGCTGAGCGAAATATTCGCCGGCCCGGTCTCCGGCGTCAGGGTGCGTCCCGGAGGGGAAAAGACTTTCGAATGCGAACCCCTGACCGCCTCGCGGGCCAAGCTTGCGGCGGCCAGGACGGCCGGCTTCGACCGGGTGAGCCTGGGGGTGCAGTCCCTGAACCCGGCAGTGCTGAAACTGCTCGGGCGGGATTATCAGAAAGACGGCATGGTCTCCACTTTTCTCCGCGCCGCGCGGGAGCTGGGCTTCACCGACATAAACGCCGATCTCCTGATAGGGCTTCGCGGGGAAACGCCGGCGAAATTCGCGGCCGGGTTCGCGAAACTCCTGCGCATGCTCCCCGACACGGTCTCCATCTACCAGTTCATTCCCCCGCAGGATTACCTCGATCTTTATTTCGGCGGCAAGCAGGGCGTTTTCCAGAAAAACTCCCTGTCCTTCAGGCGGCAGGTTTATCCTCTGCTCGCGGCCGCCGCGGAGAGGGCCGGCTTTGAATCCCCCGGCGCGGAGAATTTCCTCATGCGGGACAGGATGGCGGGCTCCGTGGTTTTCAAGCGCCGCGGCGCGGAGATAAAGAAGCATTACGCCATGGGAGAGCTGGGCCCGGCCGACGCTTACTTCACGCTGGGCTGGCAGGGGGACTCCTATATCCCGGCCAGGGCTTTCTATCAGACCACGCCGCTCTCGGCCGACCCGGAGAAGAATGTTTTCATGACGGTCCCGCTGTCCGGCCGCAAGGCGATGGTTTTCCACGTCCTGCGCCGCGCGGCCTCGTACAATGAAGTGGACAGGGAGGAGTTCCTGTCCCTGTTCGGCCGCGACCCCGTCGCCGTGTTCGGGCGGGAGCTGGCGGAACTCTCCCGCGCAGGCCTGGTCCGGACCGACAGGGCAAAGATCGTTTTCGCAAAGACCGATATGAAGACCCGTTTCCTGGCCTCCATGATCTTCGTCGGCGAACGCCGCCTCGTGGCGCGCGTGAACGAATGGCTGGAGGAGCGGGGGCTGGCCCTGCGCTTCGGCCGGCTCTCCTACTCCGCCAGCCTGAAGTATTCCGCCCCCGGCCTGTCGCTGCGCCTGTCGCCGGCCCGCGGGTCGGCCCGGTCGCCGGCCTTCGAGGCTCTGGCCCGTAAGGTCTTCGAGCGTTCCTCGTCCGCGCCCGGCGGGCTCGGCGGGCGCGTGGAGGCTTTCGAGAAACTTATGAAATACGCCGTAGAGGCCCATGACAAGGCGGCCTGAGCCCGGCGGGGATATAAAGGCCCTGCCCAAGGCCGAGCTGCACCGCCATCTCGAGGGCTGCGTCTCCGTGCCGTCGATAATACGCCTCGCCGCCCGCCACGGGACGCGGCTGCCGTCGGCGGACCCCGCGGAACTGGAAAGACTGACCAAATTAAAAGCCCCGATGGGCTCGCTGGACGAGGTCCTGGCGATGTTCTCCGTCGCGCAGTCGGCCTTCGCCTCCTACGAGGCGGTGGAGGAGCTGACCTGGGAGGCGCTGGAGACGGCTTTCCGGGACGAGAACATCCGCCTGCTCGAGCTGCGCTTCAGCCCCGACTTCATGCTGGGCGGAAAGGACCTCGACTGGCGCAGGTCGCTGGACATAATGGATTCGGTGCTGAAGCGCTTCGAGTCGCGCCATCCATTCGTCGGCGGACTCATCGTCATCGCCTCGCGCGGGCTGGGCCTGGCCTCGGCGGAGCGCACCGCGGAGTTTGCCGTCGAAAACAGGAAGAAGGTGATCGGTTTCGACCTGGCGGAGGGGGAGAAGGCTTTTCCCGCCCGGCTCTACGCGCCTCTGGCGGCGAAGCTGCGCGGCGCGGGCCTGCCGCTGACCGTACACAGCGGCGAGGAGGGCGAATACTCCCAGGTGCGCGAAACGCTGGAGCTGCTCCGCCCCGCGCGCATAGGCCACGGCGTTAAGGCCGCCGAAGACCGCACGGGCCGGACCATGGAGATGATACGCTCCGCCGGCGTGACGGTAGAGACCAATCCCTGGAGCAACTATCTCACGCGCGCGGTCGAAAGCCCCGAAAAGCATCCGCTCAAAAAATTCCTGGCCGCCGGGCTCAATTGCTCGATAAGCGCCGACGATCCGGAAATACTCGACACCGACCTCAACCGCGAGTACGCCCTGGCCCTTGGCCCGCTGGGCCTGTCGCGCGCGGACCTCGATCATTGCCGCCGCTGCGCGGTGGAAGGTTCTTTCCTCGACCCGGACCGCCGACAGCAGGCCGCCCGCGAGCTGGGGTTTTCCCTGTGAGCGGACGCCATGAGTAAGTTCCTGGCCCGTTGGCGCGCCGCCGATCCCGCCTTCAGGGCCTTCCTGCTGGGCGTGCTGCTCTTCGGCGTCAACGCCGGCGTCATTTCGGCCGCTTTTAACAATTATCTCAACGACACCTTCAGCCTCACCTCGCAACAGCGCGGCTTCCTGGAATTCCCGCGCGAGCTGCCGGGCTTCCTCGTAGTATTCATGGCCGGCCTGCTGGCCGCCGTCCCCGTGCGCAACTGGGCGGTGATGACCAGCCTGCTCACGGCCGCCGGCGTGGCCGGACTGGCCTTCCTCTCTCCGACGTACCACCTGATGCTGGTCTGGATGCTGGTCTGGAGCACCGGCAGCCATCTCTTCATGACCGTCGAGAGCGTCATGGGACTGCGCTTCGCAAAAGAAGGCGGGCAGGGCCGCCGGCTGGGCCAGATAAGCGGCGTCACCAATTTCGCCGCCATAGCCGGCGCCGGCGCGGTCTGGCTGCTGGCCCGCTCCGCGGGCCCCTGGCTCTACAAGGCGGCTTTCCTCTTCGCCGCCGCGGCCTCCGTCGTCTCGGCCTTCCTGTTCGCGCGCATACCCGCTTCCGACGAGGACCGCGCGCCGCGCGGGAGGCGTTTCGTTATCAAATGGCGTTATAAATGGTATTACCTGCTCAATATCCTCTTCGGCGCGCGCAAGCAGATCTTCCTGACCTTCGCGCCGTGGGTGCTGGTCACAGTCTATGGGGCGAGCCCCGCGGTAATGGCCGCGCTGGCGATGGCGGCGGCCGCGGCCGGGGTGGTCTTCCGCCAGGCCTTCGGCGAACTGACCGACCGCATAGGCGAGCGCCGGATGTTCATCGGCGACGCGCTGATACTGCTGGGCATCTGCGCCGGCTTCGCCTTCTCCTCTTTCCGGCCGCTGCTTTATTTCCTGTTCGTGCTCGACAACCTGATGTTCGCCACGCGCATAGCGCGCACCACCTATCTCAACCGCATAGCCGAGACGAAAGCCGATATGGCCCCCACCATCTCTTTCGGCATCACGATAGACCACGCGGTCTCTATGACCGTGCCGGCGGCCGGCGGCCTGCTCTGGGCCGCCTACGGCTACAAGTCCGTCTTCTTCGCCGCCTCGCTGCTCGCCGTGGCCGGCCTGCTGGCCGCGCTCGCCATCGACGACGGCCGGGCGAAAAAGGCCGCGCCGCCGCCGTCCCCGGCCCCCGTCATGCCCGATTGAGGGTATACCCGCGCCCCCTATTTTTGGGATAATTTAGGCCACGATACCGGGCCCCA